>NZ_OY762229.1:5372500-5543665 GCF_963665355.1 uncultured Desulfobacter sp. | reverse complement strand
GCACGGACCAGGGGATTTATAGCCTTGATTTCACGCAGCAGCTCAGCTCCGGTCATCTTGGGCATCCGGTGATCCATCAGGACCAGTTGAAAGGGTTCGGCACCGAAACAGGCCAGGGCCTGGGAACCGGATTCGGCTTCGGTTACTGCATACCCCTGTTTTTCCAGAAAGCCTTTGAGCAATCCCCTCTGATCTGCCTCATCGTCCACAATCAAAATATTCATTATCAACTGCCTTTATTCAGATTCTTTCCGGGTAAGGGGTTGGGGACCGTCCACTGGCAGCAGGATCGACACCCGGAACCGTCCCGGTTCAGGTGAAAAAAGATGGAGGCTTCCGTCATGGGCCCGGGCAATTCGGGTTGCGATGGCCAACCCCAGACCCGATCCCCTTGTTTTGGTCGTGACATAAGGCTCTGTCATTTTGTGGATTTCGTCAGGTCTACCCGGGTACCCGCCGTTTTCCATGGCCAGCTGCACCTTGGCGTCCAGGCTGCTTATGCGTATGGAGAGATCTCCTCCGCCAGGCTGGGCTTCCACAGCATTCTTGACCAGGTTTTCGACCACTTCGCTGATGAGGTCCGGATCAGCCTGAACCGTTCCCGGCCCATCCACATGAAGGTCAGCTGTAATTTCGGCTTCTTCCATGGGGACGCGGTACAGGGTCAGGATCTTTTCTATAATGCCCGGTAGAGAAACCGGGCTGAGCCGGGGCACCACCGGATGGGCATACCGCTTTAAGTCCCGGATAATACCGTCGGTGCGCCGGACTGCTTCCAGCAGGGTCTCCACAAGGACCCGATGTTCTTCGCAAAGATCATCCGCCTCAATCTGAAGGCGCTGAAGCCCCATGCTGATGGCATTCAACGGGTTTCTGATTTCGTGGGTAATGGCAGATGACGCCCGCCCCAGGGCAGCGTCTTCCTGTTCTTTTGCCAGTTTTCGTTCATATTGCAGAATCTGGTTTAAAAAAAAGTTCTGATAGCGGAAAAGAATCCATGAGAAAAAAAAACCCAGGGTGAGCAGTACACCGGTGAACATAAAAAACTCATGTCTCAAAAGGGCCCGGCGTTCAAAAAAATGCCGGGCCTCCATGCCCACCACCAGATCTTCCCGGTTAAGGGAAAGGCGGATTTCGGCCGTTTCCTCGGTCAGTTTAAACTCAGGAGCCTTTGCACTGTTGGTGTCGGATGACATTAGATGGATATACCGGATTCCCCCAAGACCCCGGAGGTGCCGGAGAAGTGTTTCCAGGCCCACCCGTTTTCCCATTTCCAGGATTCGGGCATCAGGGACCCCCAGCTGGATAGATCCTGTTCCATTGGTTTGGTGCCAGAAGAAAAGATAGAGTCCGGCCACAGGAAGATGGCAGATCCGTTCCCGGGAGCAGGCGTTTGCCCCGGCTGGAAACCAGTTGGCAGGGCCCTGGACATCCCCGTTCTTTCGGACAATTCTGATGCCGCTAAGGCCGGATTCGGATGCGAATGCGGAAAGTTCCTTGTCAGTAAAGGGTTCTATATTGTCCAAATATGCCACGAACCGGGCTGTATTTCCCAGAAAGGTTTCCATGACCTGTTCGATGATTTTACGGGAGAGCAGTGCCCGTTCTGCGTTCAGTCCGATGACATTTGCCACCATTCGGGCGTCTTCTTCCATATGCGCGATAAAGGCACGTTCGGCTGCCCCAAGCTGCCAGTAATAATATCCGGCCATCATCAGAACCAGAAGGGTGATAATGGCGGCATTGCCTTTCCAGCCTTGGGAAAATCTTTCCGGCAGTCCGGGGAAAGCTTTTATTTCCTCCATGATTTTTCCTGGCTTTTGCCGCCCCTGTACCCCTGTCCCCGGCATTTTCCAATACGGGACCGGACTCCGGTGGGGTCTGCGGTGTTCTTTCCGTAACCGATATGGGATGCGGTAAACTGGCCGCTTCCATCCGGTGACAAGAGTCCTTGTATGCGGATTATATCCTGAGGGGAGAGTCTTGGGGGAGCCTGATCCGGATCGTAATGAACTGTTATTCTTTCAGGATAGCCACCGGTACTGACCGGTTCGACAATCATGGCGCCTTGATCATGATCCAGTGAAATCACCCGGACCGTCAGGGCTTCCTGGGATAAAGCATCCGGCATTGAAACCGGAAGCAATGCCCAAAATATGGATATGGTCGCTAAAAGAAACCAGCGCATTGAGCCTTCCCCTCTAAAAGCAAAAGTTATGATCCAGCCCTGATGGAAAAACCGCAACAAATAAGGATCTGAGCCATCCACATCCTATCGGTTAGAACTTGAAAATTCCACGAAAAAACTGGGTGCCGATGAAATAAAAGCGGCCTTAACCGTTTTGATCATTCCAGAACGGTTACAGCACCCCCCGGGGGGGGGGGGGGATGCCGTAACCGCGTTTCAAAGAGTCTCAGGAAAATATGCAAGTGCCGTTTTTCTTGCCGTTTCCGCTGCCGTCTTTCGGGCCGTTTCCGCCATTCCCGGTGCCGTTTCCAGGCCCCTGGCCACGCCCTCTACCGTTCCCGCCCCGGGACAGCAGCAAGGTGTGTATGTCTTCTGAAATCGCTGCACCGGCAATGATGTCTCTCCTCCCACAACCCGTATTTTCCCGGTTGAACCCGGATTCCACAAACGGTTCGTCGTTATCATTGACGTATCCTGTTTCTTTGGGAGCAGAAATAATCGCATCATAGGTTTCAAGGGAGATATACTCCGGGGTATATTCGACATTGTTAAGGTGCAACTGGTAAACAAATGCCCGCAAATGATTACCAGAGGCTTTCAACAGATTCCGGTAGGCAGTACGAACATCCTCATCATCTGATTCCGACAAGGCGGTTTGAAGGTCATAGATATCAAGATCTTCAATGTTCGCTCCTACCGTCAGCGCCTCGGCCAGGGATACCTGCCCGTCGGCAATGAGCTTATCATAAAGCGCCTGAAGATCTGAATCAGTAAACACCCCTTGTGCATCATCCGAAACAGGGTCTGTCAACTCGTACTTGTCAATGAGTATTTTCATGGTGTCCATGTGGCGCTGTTCACTGCGGGCGATCTGGGCGAATACCCGAAGTCCCCATTGTTCATAAAGGACCAGGTACACATCCCTGGCCAATTTTTCTTCCTCTCTCATGTACAGCAGGGTTTTGGTTTCTTCTTCAGACAGATCCCCTTTGGGAAGGTTAATGATGCCGGCTGTGCATTGTCCGCTGTCTCCTTTACCGTAACCGTTGCCATTGCCGGCTTCCGCCGCCAGGGGAAAGGTCAGCAGAGCTGTTAACGCCAGACTGGTCCCTAATCTGCAGAATTTACTGGTGATATTCATTTTTGCCTCCTTAATTTAAGCTTTTATTTCTAATTGACCCAAAATAGACAAACGTCACCATGATTTATATCAAAGAGTGTGCCAAGTTGTGATATGTTTAAATATCAATTAGTTGTCTGTGTTGGGAATGCCTTTGGGGTCGACAAATTTCGCATTTGTCGACAATTGTGTCGAACTGTGACTTTCAGCGTAAAAGTTGGTTGATGTCAAATATTTTTATATTTTACTTGATATAATTAATCTATTTATGAATAATATTCATGTTCGCTTGAATTAAAATGAAATGGTGGCGGCTATGAGCAAAAAACAGTTTCCTGTCCGATGTCCAAGTTGCAAAGGCCTTCTGGCGGTCCAGGGCCTGGCCTGCAGTTGCTGTGACACAACGGTGAACGGGCATTTTGATTTGCCGATCCTTGCCCGGTTGTCCCAGGATGATCAGGATTTTATTGTCCGCCTGGTTGAGGCAAGCGGCAGCCTTAAGGAACTGGCTCGAATGTACGGTATATCCTACCCAACCGTCAGAAACCGGGTGGATGCGTTGATTGAAAAAATTTCCCAAATGAAAAAAGAAACCCAAAGCAAGGAGGTGGAAAATGAGTGAACTGTCCATGTCATACGGTCAAAAGGAGTCCGGAGTAATCAGCAGATGGCTGCTGAATCCTTTTTACTATGTGGCGGGGGGGAAAGCACTTACCCTGGGTGTCGTTATTATGGTGGCCACGGGATCTCTGGCATTTCTCGGGAGGGTCCGTTTCGACGGAATTCTTGACTTTCATCTGGGCCCGCCGGCACCATCACTCGGGATCAATATTTCTGAAATTATGGTTTCCTGGCTTTTTATGAGCTTTTTTCTCCTGATTTTGGGAAAAATTTTCTCGAAAAGTCGCGTTCGGTCCATAGATGTTTTCGGGACCCAGGCACTGGCCAGGTCACCCTTGTTTCTGGTCTCTCTGATTGCGCTGCTGCCCGGTGCCGGGCGGTTCGCCCGGAACAATCTTGCGGATCCTGCTGTATGGCGGGTGTTCTCCTTTGATATGGCTGCCTTTATTTTTTTGACCCTGTTCGGCATTATGATGATCATCTGGATGGTCCTGCTCATGTACCGCTCCTTCTCGGTCAGTTGTAATGTGTCAGGTAAATCAGCCAAATTGCTTTTTGTCGCATCCTTGATTATCGGAGAGCTCCTTTCGGTGATTGTCATTCGCCATGGGCTTGCTGCCGTCCAGACACAGACCGCAGACATTACAATCCGGGCTGCTGAATTCGTTACACTTCTTTCTGGGAAAGACTACGAGGCGGCCGTGAAGATGTTTGATGACACCATGGCATCGGCCCTTCCCGCGGAAAAGCTGGAGGATGTGTGGCAATCATTGGTTCTTCATGCGGGTCCTTTCCTGGCCCAGGGTGATGCACGGCAAGAACGGATTTCCGGATACGATGTCTGTTTTGTGCCCTGCCGGTTTGAACATGCCGCTTTCAATGCGCAAATCGCATTTGATAGGGAAGCAAAGATTTCCGGTCTATATTTTCGGCCTTCAAGCGGGGAGTGATTACGACATTGAATGGATAATTGGCAAAGCCATCCACGGCAAATGAATGGCTTTTGATTCAACCCTAGAAATTAAAGACCTTTGCTTCTGCAGCCATGTCTATAAGATGGGGGCCGCCGTCCAGCTGCATATTGGTAAAGAAACCGGCTTCATCCAGGCCGCGATTTTTAGCACACGGCGTGCAGATGCCTGTGGTCACTTCATTTTCCACAAGATAGGGAAGGTAATCCCCAGGGCAGTCACCCGTGTCGGTTTTGATGGTCAGATCCCTGTCTTTATTGGCCCACATAACACCGCTGTCTATGAAAAACATATCTACATGATGGCCTTTTGAATGAGCGATTTTGGCAAACTGAAAACATCTTGTGGCAGATTCGTTATTATCCTTGCTGAGAACAAACAAAAAATTAGCCATGATTTCTCTCCTGTATCAGTGTGTTAGAGTTAATATAAAAGTCCCTGTGCCTTGCAGGGAAAATGATTCATTTTTTACTCTTAAGTATCAGACCAGGAGAGAAAAGCCAAATTAATTTCTTGCTTGGAATATACGCTGTTCAGGAAGGTATTTTCGGCCCATGGGTGCACTTTTTCAAGATTTCGCCGACAAGGATCCATCAGGTGGGGCCAATTCAGAATCAGAATATGGGAAAATCCGTCAACTCCATCCCCAAAAAAAGGGGGTGGGCTTTTATCAGGCAATGGGATGTTGAAACCCTTTGGGATTTGTATAAATGACAAAAATGGTTTTTTTGTCAAGTTTTTTAAGTGTTGAGTTGACATTTCAACGATCTTCGTCTTATACAGAAATGACACGTTACGAATACCGGTGCAACAATACAGAATCCCATTATGAAAAATAAAATGTACAACTGTGCAGGAGGTCTGCCAAATCATGATAGATCTATTCCAGTATGAAACCTGAACAGATTCTCGTAGTTGATGATGAAGCGCGGATTGTTGAAAGCATTTTTCGACATCTGACCAGGGAAGGCTACAGTGTTTTTTGTGCTTATGACGGCCTGCAGGGCCTGGCCCTGCTAAATACACAGAAGTTTGACCTGGTGCTGCTGGATATATCCATGCCCGGTATGGATGGATATGAGGTCATGGCTAAAATGTTTGAGCTGGACCCCGAAGTCCTTGTCATCATCATGACCGGGTTCGCTTCTGTGGAGTCTGCGGTCAGTGCCCTGAAACAGGGTGCCTGGGATTACCTGAAAAAACCCTTCGAATTTGCAGAACTGGTCAAAACCGTCAAAAATGCCATTGCCCAGCGAAATCTGATTGTTGAAAAAAGATTCTACGCCTCCCGCCTTGAGGCTTCTGAAAAACAATACCAGTATATGGTTGACAATTCGCCGGATCTGATTTTCACTTTGGATGAAAATTTTTGTTTTTCTTTTGCAAATAAGCAGTTTGAAATCCTTTTGGGGTATTTCCCCCAAAAACTGCAGGGAATCAGGTTTGACGGGATTCTCCATGAGGAGGACCGCGGCAAACTGTTCCGGCTGTTTCAGGCCGAAAGCCGGCCCTCCCCGGAGCTGTTCGGCAAGGTGCTCAATCTGCGTTTCAGAAGAGCCGATGCCCAGGAAAACAGATATGACCCGTATGCCGCCTTTGCATTCATGGAGATGAAGGCGTCGGCGCTTACCCCGCCGGACGCCGGCTCAGAGGGCGATTTCAAAGGGATTTATGCCGTGGCCAGGGATGTCACCGACCGTATACGGCTTGAAGCCCAGCTTCGCCAGGCCCAGAAAATGGAAGCCATTGGTACTCTATCCGGCGGCATTGCCCATGATTTCAATAATATTCTTATGGGTATACAGGGGTATGTCTCCCTTGTTAAAAGCGGGTTCAGCCGGGAATCGGAGGAATATAAACGGCTTTCCAATGTTGACGAGTATATTTTCAACGGTGCGGAAATGGCACGTCAACTTCTGGATTTTTCCAGGAAAAACAACCGACAGGTCACCACTACCCTGAATTTAAATCATCTGCTTAAATCCTCGGCCAAAATGTTCGGCCGCACCAGAAAAGATATCATCATCCGTTATGAGCTGGACAAAAAACTGTGGCCCATAATCGTGGATGAGATTCAGATCAAGCAGGTGCTTATGAATCTGTTTGTCAATGCCTGGCATGCCATGCCCAAAGGCGGCCAGATCGTGGTGAAATCCCAAAACGTGTTCATGGATATCCGTCGGGCCCGAAAGATAGGACTGCCCCAGGCCGGGGATTATATCAGTGTCTGCGTGGCAGACACCGGAACGGGAATGGATAAAGAGACCATGTCCCGCATATTTGAACCCTTTTTTACAACCAAGGCCCGGGGCCGGGGTACCGGCTTGGGGCTTGCCACAGCGTACGGAATTGTTAAAGCGCACAAAGGCACTTTTCATGTGGAATCCTCCCCCGACAAAGGCAGTGTATTCATGTTTTTCCTGCCTGCTGTAAAAAAGCCGGTTTACACAGACCGGGTTTTACCTTCGGCAGTCAATGAGAACCGCCTTATCTCGGGCAAGGGCCGGGTGCTTTTGGTGGATGATGAAAAAGGGGTGATAGAGGTGTGCAAGGAGATGCTTGAAACCCTTGGCTACGAAGTCCTTATTGCCGATACCGGAGCCCAGGCCGTATCCTTGGTTGAAAATGACGTCAAGGGCATTGACCTGATGATTCTGGATGTGGTTATGCCGGGCATGGACGGGGTCCAGACCTATGAGTCCGTCCGCCAGATCAATTCACAGATCCCGGTACTGGTATGTTCAGGATTCTCCCAGAAAGAAGATATCCGGCAGATGATCGCCAACGGGTGCAGGGATTATTTATTAAAACCCTTTGATATTGCCAAACTGTCGGAAAAACTTGAATCCGTTTTAAGTGTGTGACCGCCCCGCGAATGAGCCGCCCAGGCACGGATATCCGTTCAGTGACTGTTTTAAGCCTTAAAAAAATGCAGCATTGAGGAGTGCAATGACCTATACCATCCACCCCGTTGCCATGGGGACAAAAGTCTTTGACAAGAGCATGATGACCTACCAGTACGGCCAGGGCGAAACCTACACCATTCCCATTTTCTGCTGGGTAATCAAGGGCGGGGATAAAAATATCCTGGTGGACACCGGTGAAATGAATCCCATTCAGTCTGACAAAGAGAACAGGCCATTAACGGAAAAATCTATACCTTTGAGCAGGGCCTGGAAAAACACGGGCTTGCACCGGCAGACATTGATATTGTTATCCATACCCATCTGCACAACGATCATTGCGAAAACGATTATAAATGTGAAAATGCCATATTCTATGTACATGAACAGGAACTTGAATCCATCCACAACCCCCACCCCCTGGATTACCGGTACCTGGAAGATTATATCGAGGATGTGGAGGAAAACGGGCAGATCATGATAGTGAAGCAGGACAGTCCCATTGTTGAGGGTATCTATGTTAAACATACGCCGGTCCATACCAAAGGCGGCCTGACCGTATTCATTGATACACCAAAAGGCAAAGCTGCCATCACCGGATTCTGCATCATTGAAGAAAACTACAATCCCCCACCGGAAATCAAAGGCATGGAAATGGCAGTCATCCCGCCGGGTACCCATGTGGATGTCTATTCAGCCTATGATATCATGGTGCAGGTAAAGAACGAGGCAGACATCCTTATCCCCCTGCACGAACCCCGGTTTGCCTGCGGCGATCCCATCGGTATGTAATCCAAAGAGGGGAAATTTTGTTGTTTGTACTTTGGCGGTGAATCAACGCAGATCAACTCTTCCGAAGAATTTAAGCGCCTTTCGGGTCCTCACATCTGATACCTAATCAAATTTTATTATTCTGCTGATTCTCGTGTAACGTTTGCCGGCCAGAATCCTTAGGGTGCATTGTCTGAATTCCATGAAATTAATTACAACACCAAGGAGAGTACAATGAATCAAACCCGCCGCCAGTTTCTGGGTGCCACCGCTGCCACAGGCATGGCTTTTGCTGCAGGTTTAACCCTGCCCCAAGCCGGCCGTGCCGCAGGACATGCCCCGGATCATGTTCCCATGGTTAAAGCCGGAATTATCACCGACCTTCACCATACGACCAAAGCCGACACACCCACACGCAAATACTCAGCTTCCATGGCGAAAATGGATGCCTTTATGGATGCCATGAAACATGAAAAACCAGCCTTTGTCGTTGAAATGGGCGATTTTGTGGATACCCTGGCCGCAGGGACCGATCCTGCAGAAAATCTTAAAGAGATCGAAAAAAGATTCACTTCATACGTACCGGCCTATCATGTGCTTGGAAACCACGAGTTTGATAATCTGACCCGTGAATTCGTCCTCAAGGCCCTGACCAATACCGGAATTCCCCAGGGCCAGACCTGGTACTCCTGGGACAACAACGGCGTCCATTTTGTCGTTCTCGACGCAGATTACACACCATCCGAACCCCACCGCGCCTATGATATGAATACGCCTTCTGATACGTTCTGGACCTGGAAGGATACCTTTGTGCCGCCCCAGGAGCTTTCATGGCTTGAAAAGGATCTTTCCGCCACCGCTCTGCCCACGGTCATCTTTACACATCAGGTGCTGGACCGTGTGGACGACCAGGACCATACCATTAAAAATGCTTCAGCCGTCCGCAAGATTCTGGAGGATTCCGGCAAAGTGCTGGCAGTGATCTCCGGCCATGATCATGCGGGCGGCTATGCTAACATCAAAGATATCCACTATATTGTGATGAACGGCAATGTGGGGACAAGCGACTCCCGCCTCTGGCTGGACACCAGCCAGAAGGAAGGATTCGATACCCGGCTCGATAACCAGTTTGCCGTCCTGGAAATATTTTCCAACGGTTCAAAGGAGTTCCGTATCAGACTGAGCGGGTTTGGGCGCCAGGCCTCCTATGATTTGGTCCGGGTTATCTGATCCGCTTCACCTGGTCCGCTTCACCTGGTCCGGTCCGTATCAAAGGTACTAACCGGAGTTCCTTAAGGGCCGGGCTCTTTGCTGGGCCGTTCTTTTTTCAGAATCCTTAAAGGGTGCCGGGCCAGTCATACGTTTTCAGTCTTTAGATTTTAGGAACTGGATATCCAGCAAGGCTGATATTTCTGGACGCTTCCACATCCTGGGCGGACATGACTATGTCCTGCAGTTCCCCTGCCAGGAATTTATCATATCCCGCCAGGTCCATGAGACCATGTCCTGACAGGTTGAAGATGATGGTCTTTTCCTTGCCTTCCTCTTTTGCCTGTTTGGCCGAACGGATGGCACAGGCCACAGCGTGGCAGGTTTCAGGGGCCACCACCAGGCCTTCGGTGCGGGCAAACAACAGACCTGCCTCATAACATTCCAGTTGTTTGATGGCCATGGGGCTCATCAGGCCTGCTTCAACGGCATGGGAGACCAGGGGGGCCATGCCATGGTATCTTAAACCGCCGGCATGGATGGGAGCCGGGATGAATTTATGCCCCAAAGAGTGCATGGGCAGCATGGGAGTCATTTGGGCCACATCCCCGAAGTCATAGGAGAACGGGGTTGCGGTCAGGGTCGGGCAGGAGGCCGGCTCCACGGGAATAATCTCAATATCCGCCCCGTTGATTTTATCCAGGACAAAAGGGAAGGCAAGGCCCGCAAAATTGGAGCCGCCGCCGGCACAGCCGATCACCGTGTCCACCTTTTTTATTCCGGCTTTTTTCAGCTGTTTTTTGGCTTCCAGGCCGATAATGGTCTGGTGCAGCATGACATGGTTGAGCACAGAGCCTAAGGCGTAGCGGGTTTTTCCCGTCTTATCACTGACTGCGGCTTCAATGGCCTCTGAAATGGCAATGCCCAGGGAGCCCGGCGTGTCCGGCATCTGAGCCAGAATATCCCTGCCCACCTGGGTTTCAGTTGACGGGCTTGGAACACAAACGCCGCCCCAGGTCTGCATGAGTGATTTTCTGAAGGGCTTCTGGTCAAAGCTGATCCTGACCATGAACACCTTGCATTCCATGCCCAGAAGAGCACAGGAATAGGACAGGGCTGAACCCCATTGGCCGGCGCCGGTTTCCGTGGTCAGGCGTTTGATGCCGAATTCCTTGTTGTACCAGGCCTGGGCCACCGCAGTATTGGGTTTATGGCTGCCGGCCGGGGAGACGCTTTCATTTTTATAGAAAATTTTTGCCGGCGTATCCAGCGCCTTTTCCAAATGAATGGCCCTGTGCAAAGGGGAGGGCCGCCACCGGTAAAGCAGGTCAAGAACGCCGTCGGGGATGTCGATCCAGCGCTCCTGGGACATCTCCTGTTCGATGAGATTCATGGGAAACACAGCGGCCAGCATGTCCGGACTGATGGGCTTGCCGTCCTGTCCTAAAGGCGGATTAATCGTACCGGGCAGGTCTGCTGCCAGGTTATACCATTGCCGGGGGATTTCATCTTCGCTTAAAAAAATTTTGGTGGGCATATACTCCAGCTCCTTTTTCATAAAAGGTCTAAATATCAATTCGTCGCACGATTTCAAGGAAAGATCTTTTCATAAATTAAGATATCCGCATTTATAATTTTAATGTCAATCCAATTCGATCACCAAGTCGGATATATCCGCCCAATTTTAACCAAGGAACTGAGTGCACAAGGAATACAATTACAAACGCCTTTACGGAAAAACATGATTGATCCTTGACCCCTGTCTTTTGTATCCCAGCTGATGTCTACCAGACGGTTGGTGGAGACGGTGATTGGCCAATTGAAAGAACAATTCCAGATTGAAAAAATACGGGCTCGAAATCTCTGGCATCTGACGAATCGGTTAACACGGAAAATTCTTTCCCACACTCTTGGGGACTTTTTCAATCAGTTACTCAACCGTGAACCATTACAATTGGCGGACCTTGTTAAAATATGAAAGTTGAGCATTGCGTAACTTTAACGTCGATTAAACCCTAACGTTGTATAAAATAAGCACCATTGAATAGGAAGACGGTTGCTATCATTATGGAAAACCATTTTTTTTAAACAAATCAGGACCTCACCAAAAGTGAATTCCTCAAATTTGCTTAAAAAATTCGGAAACTCTTGATTGGTGTCGTTCACAGGCTCATTTACCAACTTTTTTATGCAACGATAGGGTAAAGTGTTTTGGAACAAAACCCACAAACCGGTGGAGCACTATTTCCAATTTACATGGGGTGTTGCATATAAAACGGATAAAAATCAAAGGTGCCTTAGTGATAATTCCCTAAGGCACCCTTTATCAAACAAATTCAAACTAAAAAATATACTTATTTTTTACGACGAATTCCTGCCAAGCTCAGCAATCCGATCCCAAATAGCATCATTGTAGCAGGTTCTGGAGTAGCAGTGATTTCACGAGAAAGTTTTTCTGCTAGAACATCGCTGAAATTATTCCAATCAGCCTGAAGAGCAAAGGAATTTGTCCCATAATTAAATGCTGTTGTCGTACCAATACCGATTGCATTAACAGCATCTACGCCGTAAGTATCGACTGCAGTTACAGCTGCGGTGTAAGGATTATAACCCATGTTCCACTGACCGTCGGTGCTGACATCAATAACCCATCGATCGAAGCTGTCTGTAGTATCAAATGCCGTCAATGTACTAACAGCCAAATCAATTCCGGCTGAAGTGTTTGTCGAACCGTTCTGCTGAGTAATTGCTAACAATGCGTTTGTGAAAGTTGATAGAGTAGTAGTATCTATAACCGTAAATCCAATTTCCTGAACTGCAGAAGTTGAGAATTGAATTATATTCAGTGCCACAGTTCCATCTCTAGGGACAACAGCCGTAATAGCATCAGCATAGGCCTGTAGCTGACTTGTCCAATTGTATGAACTGATGCTCCCAGAGCCATCCAATACAAGGGAAAGTGCTAAGGTATCCGCTTTGACGGACTGGACCGCTCCAAAACCGGTAATAATACAACAGGTGAGCAGCAATAAAAATAATTTTTTCATCAGTTTTTAATCTCCTTTTCATTAGTTTAATGTTTTGTAAAGAATTAATAACAATTAATTCAGGAAGGATATCTGCATAAGTTGTGCCAGTTGTAAGAATTTGTTTTTGATTTGACCTAAGTTCAATACGCTAAAATCAAAATATATAAATAACAATTAGATATAAAAGGACTGTTTGTGGTTACATAGATATTAATAATACTTTGACCATGTAGCAAAGAAGTCCCTCCATATCATTATGAAATAAAATTCATACATTAAAAATTAACCGCACATAGAATTGGAACAAGATGTTTTGTTTTTTCTATATTATTATAATCTTAAATTATTACGGATAGATAGGTGTTGATTAAAATTAATTTTTAGTTTTTCACTGCTGTCATCAAATTCATGATGGACAACATGTATTTTGGCATTTTCCCTAATTAAAAGGCTTTTCAGGCTTTAACCCCAATGATATATAAGCTTATTTCATTTTTTACACACAAATGTGGTATATTTTACACAGAAGACGCAGTCTGATTTTAAACACAACATATTGACAATAAGGGCCGCGGATTTAATAACATCCTAAATTATAATTGCCGTAGGAACAGCTACATACTTCCATTGCGGCAAATATTCATAAAATTGAATCCTCATGTTTTTTTTAAAACCGTCCGCTACTTTACGACCAGTTTTAAAATTTTTATCAAGGGTAGACGTAAAAACCTTCAAACCCGTAAATGTTTTTGTCTTTGCTATGAAATCATTAACGATTTCGATACTCTTAAAAACAACACCTTTACATGCCCTTGTGATATGCGGGAACAGTCGATGCTCAATGGGGTTATACTTTGATGTGTACGGTGGAAAATGAGCAATACGAATTTTGATTTTTAATTCATCCGACAATTTCTGCAAATCTTCTTTGAAAATATAATAACGAGCATTATTGCTTCCCCCACAATCACAAAGCAATAATAACGAATCAGATCCGGAATAATCATATTTTCCGTAAGTTAACCACCACCGCCAAATACATTCACAGGCAAATTCAGAGGTATCATGGCTCGTGGTCAAAGTGACATAACCAATATTTCGATAGATGTCATATAGTCCATGAGGAGCAACTTTGCCGTCTGAATGTGAGGCAAAATCATGATCATTTACACGAATAGGCTCTTGTGTATAAAGCTTTCCTGAAAAAAAAAATTTCCAATCAATTCTTTTTTTTACATCCATACTTAACACTGGACACCCCTCTTCATGATATTTTTGCTTAAGTCTCTCTATATTTTTAACTTGTTCATCTCGTTGGGGAATATTTTTTTTGCCGGCCTCTGATTTAAATGCTTGGCGGGAATGAAAATGATGCTTTTTCAGTAATTGATCAACCACGGTAACACTCACTGAGAAATGGTGTTCTTTAAGTTTTTCAGCGATAGCAGGGCGAGATAGGTTGGTCCATTTTATAGTTTCATCCATTGGAGAACCAGCGGTATGGTTTTTTATTACTTCTAAAAAAGCATCATCCAACCCTTCAACCGTTGCCAGGATTGATTTGCGTCCTCCACCTATTTTCCGAATGCGTTGGGCTTCACCGGATATACCCTCCCCCAACTCCTGTTGCCCCTGACGAATGGTGCGATCATCACAACTGAAAAGCCTGCGCATATAGCTTGCACCGCCATGTCCTAATTTTGAAGTTTCAATGGCAGCATAACGACGACGATCTTTTTCTGAGAGGCTATTATAAAAATCCCGCATTTGCGCTTCTATCTCTGGAGAGTACGTTTGTATCGTCATAATCGAATATGAATACTGAATCTATAGCCTGTCTACAAGCCCTATCTGCATATTTCTTTAACATTCCGAAAATTTGAAGTTTTGTTTTTGAGTATGCCCACTAAGGCAGGAGAGGAGATGCATGAGATCATATTCGGAAATTATTAAATCCTTGGTCCTAACTCACTACCCCTATACCCTTAGCGCATCTTTTCGAGGTGGAATGGCCAAACTAAGTTTATCCTAAATTTCAAGCAATTATTTTTTCGAAAATTAAGGGTTAGTTGATTTTCAACATTTAACGGGCACACAGCCAAAATAAATAGAGGAAGAACTATACTTCCGATTTTGTTTCTTTTATTGTGATGTAACCACGGTATGGATAATTTCAAACAGGGTCTGGGGTTCCATGCCCTTGGCCTGGGCGATTTCCTTGATGGTCTGATCCGGCTCGGCCTTGATCTGCCTGGCTCCAAGGCCTGTGACGATCTTTTCTGTATCCAGGTTGAACCGGGTACACAGCTCCTTTAGGCTTAATTTGCCGATGCCGGGAAAGGGTTGGTCCGGGAAAACTGAGGTGTCTGTTGTTTTTTCAGGCGGCAGCATGGCCATATATACATCTTTGGGGGTGCAGTTGTTTGTCCGGGCAATGTCGAGCAGGGTGGAAGATTCGTCGTCAAATATAACCTTTGACTTTTGCAGTTGCTGTTTGACAATTTCAAGATCAAGGCCGGTGCGTTGGGCAAACATTTTCAAAGAGGATAGCTCCGCATGGCCGTAAGGCGGTTCTCCGTATTTTCGGGCTCCTGCATCCTTGAATGAGGCACTGAAATCAAGGATGGTGCTCATGGGCGGGATTTGAAGCAGGGTGCCAAAAGTAAAGAACAGGGTGAGGGCAAGGGCTGCATTAAAATCTGCAGTGAAAATTTTAAGTTGTTTGGCCTTGTTTTTCATATATGTGAGCATTGGCTTCCAATTGTAGTACAGATGTAAAAGCCCTGAAACGAGAAACAGGATACCCAGGTTGATATGAATATCCCCCCACAGGGTTTTTGTTAACCCCATAAAGTGCCAGTCGGACCAGTAGGCCACCCGGCCTTCGGGGACAACATAGAGGACTATGCTGGTTGCAATCAGCAGCACAAAAGACAGAAACATGGTTAACGAGGTGATCTTTCGCAATTTCATAACAGGTTCCTCCTGTTGGAATTAGATTTTAAACCTATATGCTAGGCCGGATCCAGACGAACCACCTGGATTTTATTTCCTGCGGCCTGCCATTTGAGATCAAAGTCAAACAGCCGGATGCCGTATAAACGATTTTCTTGCGGTTTTGCTTGCCCGGCGCCTTTTTCCATATTTGAACAATGGGTACTGTTATATCCTGGCCGGGGATCATTTTCCAGCACCTGGGTAATAATGGACATAAGGTTGGGAAATGTTTTTTGCCTTTCCAGGATCTGGGCCGCTGCGATGTCCGAAAAGCTGACTTTGCATGCCCCCGGGACCGGAGCCGGTGCAAAACCGTCCCGGGCCGTGTCCAGCCGGTCTGAATAGGGCAGGTAGGGCTTGATGTCCAGGACAGGGGTCTGGTCCAGGATGTCCACGCCGGTCAGGTGAAGTACAGGCCCTTTGGCCGTCGTCATTTCAATTTCTTTAAGCCGGACACAGGACATGCCGATGGGGTTGGGCCTGAAGGGGGAGCGCGAGGCAAATACGCCTACTTTTTTATTGCCCCCAAGGCGGGGAGGCCGGACCATGGGAGACCAGCCGCCTTCTTTGTTTACGGCCCTGTGAAAAAGGAAAATCAGCCAGATATGGGAAAATTGCTCAAGCCCTCTGACCGCTTCCTGCCTTGAAAATTCAGGGAAAAATTCCAGCATCCCCGGTGCCCCGGCCACAATGTTGGGCTGCCGGGGGATGCCGAATTTTTCTTTGAAACAGGTGTGGATCACCCCAATAGGTTCCACGGGGCAGGGGGCCTGATGGACGGGTTCTAAAGGGACGTCCACAGGGTTTCCAGCTCGCTGATCCGTGATTCAAAATGGGATGCCGCCGCCTGTACAGGGGTAATAGACGCCATGTCCACACCGGCCACCTTAAGTTCGTCAATGGGAAACATGGATCCCCCCAGTTTGAGAAAGTCAAGGTAATCGTCCACGGCAGGCTTGCCCCTGTCTGTTATACGCTGGGCAAGACTTAATGCTGCGGCCAGGCCTGTGGCATATTTATAAACATAAAAGGAAGAATAAAAATGGGGGATACGCAGGCATTCCAGGGTAAGAGCCTCGTCAATGACCATTTTATCTCCGAAATATTCGGATAAAAGCCTTTTATAGGTGGATGTGAACGTATCAATGGTCAGCGGCTTGTTTTCACAGGCCAACCCATGGATGATCTGTTCAAATTCGGCAAACATGGTCTGGCGGAAAAATGTGCCCCGGATATTGTCGATTTCCCGGTTCAGTATGTATGCTTTCATTTTGGGGTTATTCGCGTATTGTTTCAGAAGATGCCGGGCCAGAAGCGTCTCGTTAAGGGTTGAGGCCACCTCTGCCACGAAAATCGTATACCCGTGGGTGGGGTAGGGCTGGGTTTTGTTGGCAAGATAGGTGTGCATGGAGTGCCCGGCTTCATGTATCAGCGTGAACAGGCTGTTAATGGAATTGGGGTCATAGTTAAGCAGGATATAGGGTTTGGAGTCGTAGCCCCCCGAAGAATAGGCCCCGCTGCGTTTCCCTTTGTTTTCATATCTGTCCACCCAGCCTTTAAGCAGCCCCTGCTCCAGGGTGCGGCAGTAGTCCTGTCCCAGTGGTGCAAGGGCTTCAATGCAGGTGGCAACCGCCTGTTCATAGTCCATGTGAAAATCGATATCCGGTACAAGCTGCACATAGGTGTCGTACATGTGCAGTTCGTCAACGCCAAGGGCAAGTTTTCTGAACTCAAGGTATCTGTAAAGAGGCGAAAATGCTTTTTTTACATTGATAATCAGGTTGTCGTATACCTCTTCGGCAATATTGTCCGCAAACAGGGCCGCCTTTCGCGCCGAATTAAAATGCCGGGCTTTTGCCCAGAACAGATCTTTTTTCACCGAAGCTGCCAACGTGGCTGAAATGGTGTGTCTGTGGTCATGGTATGTCCGGTAATACTGATCAAAAACAGTTTTTCTGAACGTTCTGTCTTTATTTCCCAAAAAAGTGATAAAGTTTCCATGGGTCAAAGTTGAGGTGTCGCCCGAAGGATGTTTGACCGCACCGAAGTTAAGATCTGCATTGTCCAGCTGGGAGAAAATCCTTTGGGGGGCACCCAGGCTTTCCCCGGCCATGGCCAGCAGCAGCTCTGTTTCCGCATTTCTGGTGTGGGGAATGTACCGGATCATCTGTTCCAGGTAAAACCGGTAAGGTTTAAACGCGTCCTTGTTGAGAAATATCGTCAGTTGTTCTGTCGGTATGGCCTGAATTTCAGGTGAAATAAAGCTTGAGGCCTCCCCGATGCGGGTATAAAGATTAGAGGCCCGTTGGAACAGCCCTTCATTGTCCGGGTGGGTTTTATCTTCATCGTTTCTCAGGTGGGCAAATGTATACAATCGCTCCATATCCCGGCCCACACTGTGGTCGAATTCAATACAGGCAAGCAGCGTATCCGCCCCCTGGCCAAGAGTGCCTTTGAAATCGTCATAGGCGGGCAGTTTCTTTTCCAGGGTCTGGAAAAGTGTTTCCCATTCATCGGTGGTGGCAAACATGGGTGACAGATCCCAGCAGTCACTTGGAAGAACCTCTTTTCTCGGGGCATCCGGCAGATGAACCATAAAATACTCCTTTCTATTCCGGTTCCGTCGGGTCTGGTGTTTCATCAGGCACCTCAATCTGAGGGGCAGGGGCCTGATGGTCAGGTACGGCTTCCTCGGAAGGTTTCGTGTGCTGGTCATCGGGCTCTGATGGCTGTATGGGAAAAATACTTTTTGGCTTTCTGATATCCTTCTGGACCCGCTGTTGAATTTCCATGTAAGCTTCCTCCAGAGATGTTTTCATAACGGCCACGCGCCCTTCGCTCATGATGATGCGTTGTAATTCCGGTATCTTAACCCTGGACGTCGCTTTCAGGTATACAGGCTGAATAAAAAACACACTGTTTTCCACCAGCAGTATGATCATTTTTCCCCTGACCACGGACGAGCCTGCCTGATCCCATAAGGTAAAGGCCCGGGCAATGGTCGGGTCCTGATTGATCATTGCATTGATCTGGGCGGGGCCGAACACCAGTTCGCCTTTGGGGAAATCATAAATGATAATTTTTCCGTAATTTTCACCATCACACCCGGCCAGGGCCATGGAACGTAAGTTATCCTTACCCTTTGGGAACATGGGCAAAAGCAGCATAAAATCCAGTTTTCCCGAGTCAATGAGGTCAAGGGTCAGATAGTAGGGTTTGTGGGGAACGGTATTGTTTTCTTCCCGCCCGGATGTTTCGGCAAACGTCCATAAATCTTCCTGCTGGAAAAAAACCTGGGGGTCTGTTTGATGGTACTTGGCATATATCTGCATCTGGATGTCAAACAGGTCTTTGGGGTATCGTACATGGGGTTTCAAATGAGCCGGCATTTTGTCCGCAGACTTGAAAAGGCCCGGATAAATACGGTCATACGCCCTGATAATGGGATCTTTGGTGTCATATATGTAAAAATTCACACTGCCATTGAAGGCATCCACAACAATTTTTACGCTGTCCCGGATATAATTCATCTGTACGCCGTTAAGCGTGACCATGGGTGCGGCCGGATAGTGATCGGAGTAGGTATGGGCGTCCACAATCCAGAACAGCCCCTCGGGTGTGTAAACGGCGTATGGGTCCTGATCCAGCAAAAGAAAAGGCGCTATTGTCTGGATGCGGTCCATGATCTGCCGCCGGAAAAGCAATTTGGTCTTTTCATTGATTTTTGTGGAGAAAAATATGTTTTTGTCTTTGAAGTAATAAGAAAAGAGAAATTTTCGCGCCAGAGAAGAGATGGGAACTCCCCCCGTCCCCTCATAATTGGTTTTGGCATTACTGTCCCCGTCTGGGTAATCCAGCTCGCCCACAGCATTGGGTGCAAGGGCATACGGATAGGCGTTTAAACCGTAATAAATTCTGGGTTCGGCCAGGTTCAGGCCGTAATCTGATTTCGGAGGGATATTTTGGAGAAACCAGTTCATGGAATCACCGCCCTCCTGGCTTGCCGATGACATGACCGCACCATATCCATGGGTGTAAAGAAGGTGGTCGTTGATCCAGTTCTGGGTTCCCTGGGGCAACTGGTCGTGGCTCAGTTCCCGCATGGACATGAAGACCTGCTGATATTGCCCGGAGACCGTATATCTGCCCACGCTGACCTGGGGAAAAGTATAGTAGGTCCGCAGCTCCTGAAGTTGTTCGTAAACTTCTTTGAGCGTGTCCGGGTCCCATACCGGTATGTTGCGCAGTACATTCTGCACCTGGGATCCGGTTGTGTTGACTGGAAATCTCTGATGGTCAAAGTCCCGGGTTTCAACATGGGACAGGTTGAACGCGTCCAGTGTTGATGTAATGTTTTTTTGAATGTAGGGGCTTTCCCTGATCACTTCGTTGGGTTTTACCCAATAGGTTTGGATGAATCCGGGTAGAAAATCTGTATATCGCAGCACCAGGGTTAACGCCAGACAAGTCAGTGCCCCGATAAGCACTTTACGGCCTTTTTTAAATTGCAGCACGGTCACAAGGGAAACCGCGGCGGCTGCAATGAAAAACAGCGACATCCAGATCAGGGGCAGCATGATCTTCATCTGAATATACCCGGGCCCGAAAAACAGAGGCTGGTGCGCGGCATCATAGACCAGACTATATCGCTGCAGAATAAAATCCAGGATTTCAAGGCCGAAGACCACCAATAGAAGGATGCTTAGATGCCATTTGGCCACAGTTGAAAAATCGAAAAGCCGTTTTGTAAGTATCCTGTTCTTAATGATATATAAAATAAACAGGGCAACCAGCAGCAGCGCCACGGCTATCAGCAACCGCCGCTGCAGCAATGAATATATGGGAAGGGAGAACAGATAAAAGGAGATATCCGTTGAAAAGAACGGATCTTTTACCCCCATATCAGAACCGAAAATATAGAAAAGGAATTTTTCCCAGTGATGATATAAGGGAATAACCAGGCCAAAGCTTAATGCCAGACAAAGGGGGGTATAAAACAACAGGGACCCGGACTGAAAATGCTTCAGGATTCTGGCAGATTTCCTTCTCGCGGTTCCCTGCATATTGGGAATCCTTCTGAGGACCCGTGAGGCGATCTGGAAATTTAAGAAAAATATCAAAAAGAAAAAGAACGTTACACCGAAGAACACGATATATCGATAAGAAAGGCGCTGCCAGTAATAAGACAGGTAGCCCATTGAGTCAAACCACCAGATGTCTACCAGTCCGTCAACAGCCACCACGCTGACCAAGCCGGCCAGAAGAAGCAAAAAGATCAGAATGCCGCCTCCAAGCAACAGCGGGCGTCTCAATTTATGTGTAACGTTTTTAGATGTCATGGCTATATCCCAATTCGGTTAATGTTTTGAAAAAAAATTAATCAGCAAGCAGCATGGTCATCAACTTCAAATAGCGCGGATTGAAAGGACAAGGATCAGCTTCTGATCTGTCCGTTTCCCCAGGCCACAAATTTGGTGGTGGTCAGCTCTTTTATTCCCATGGGACCGTAAGCATGCAGCTTTGAGGTGGATATGCCGATCTCGGCGCCCAGGCCCAGCTCTCCCCCGTCATTGAACCGGGTGGATGCATTGACAATGACGAGGGATGCGTCCACTTCCCGGATAAAGCGCCGGGAGCGGTTCAGATCCGTTGTGATGATCGCTTCGGTGTGGTTGGACCCGTATGCCGCGATATGGGCCATGGCATCATCCATGTCCTTGACCACCTTGACGGCCAGAATCAGATCAAGATACTCCATGGGCCAGTCCGCTTCGGTGGCGGGAACAGCTTCAGGCACGATTTCGCATGTTTTCGGGCATCCCCTGAGGGTCACACCGGCTCCGGCCAGTGCCTTGTAAGCCATGGGCAGAAATTTTTGGGCCACACCGTCATGAACCAGCAGGGTTTCCAGAGCATTGCAGACCCCGGGGCGCTGGGCCTTGGCATTGACCACGATGTTGACGGCCATGTCCAGGTCCGCCAGGTCATCCACATAGGCGTGGCATACCCCTTTGTAATGTTTGAGCACAGGGATGCTGGAGGCCGCCACCACGTGGCGGATCAATCCTTCTCCGCCCCGGGGGATGATCAGGTCGATGTATTCTTCCTGTTTGAGCATGATATCAACGGCCGCCCGGTCCGCCGTGGGGATCACCTGGACTGCACCGGACGGCAGGCCCTCGGTGGAAATACCCTGTTCAATGGCCCGGGCCAGGGCTTTATTGGAGTAAATGGCTTCGGAGCCGCCCCTCAGGATCACGGCATTGCCCGCCTTCAGGCACAGCCCTGCCGCATCCACGGTGACATTGGGCCTTGATTCGTAAATAATGCCGATAACCCCCAAGGGAATACGCATTTTGGCCATTTCAAGGCCGTTGGGCCGGATGGATGAATCCGACAGCGTACCCACGGGGTCTTCCAGGCCTGCCACATATTCCAGGCCTTCAACCATTCCGTTCAACACCTTGTCCGTAATGGTGAGCCTGTCTATCATGGCATCGGACAATCCGTTCTCCCGGGCCGCTGCCACATCCTTGGCATTTTCCGCCTGGATAATGTCTTTATCCTTTTCCAGCTGCCGGGCAATGGCAAAAAGCGCCCTGTTTTTTTGTTGGGCAGGCAGGGTCGCCATGATCCGGGCTGCTGCTCTGGCATGTTTGGCAATTTCAATGATCTGATTTTCCAAGGCCATAGAATGGTTCTCCTTTATTTTTTTAATCGGGCATCGTCCGGGTATGCGGTGATCATCAGATTATCCCTGTGAATCACCTCGTCATAGGACCTGAACCCTAAACGTTCCTTGATTTGGCTGGTTTTGCAGCCCATGATTTTCAATATATCCGAGGCATTGTAATTGACCAGGCCCATGCCCAGGACCACGTTCTCTTCAGTGATAAATTCCACGGGATCGCCTACGTCAAAATAGTTTTCCACCCGTGTAATGCCTGAGGGCAAAAGGCTTTTTCCCTGTTCCACCACAGCCTTCTGGGCCCCTTTGTCTATGGTGATTCGCCCCTTGGCCTGCAGGGTCAGTCCAATCCAGTTTTTCCTGGATGAGGCCTTCTGTTCATTGGGAACAAAGTAGGTGCCGGTATAGTTGCTGTCTGCTATTTTGATCAGGATATCCTTTTCAAGGCCGCTGGCAATGATCATGGGAATACCGGCCGCTGTCAGTTTTTTTGCGGCGCTTATTTTGGTGCCCATGCCCCCTGTGCCCAAAGGCCCTGCAATTTTTCCGGCCATGGCCTCGATATCAGAGCCCATGGCGGTAACCTGTCTGATAAGCTGTGCATCGTCATGTATCCGGGGATCTTTATTGTAAAGCCCGCCGATGTCGGTGAGGTTGATCATCAGGTCAGCATCAAGCAGCATGGTGATCATGGCGCCCAGGTTGTCATTGTCCCCGAATTGCAGGGATTTCACAGCCACGGTGTCATTTTCATTGATAATGGGCAGCACCTTCCATTCAAGAAGTGTATTCAGGGTGTTCCTGGCGTTCAGGTACCGGACCCGGTCGCACAGGTCTCCCCGGGTCAGAAGAATCTGGGCCACTTTCCGGTCGCAATGTTCCATGGCTTTTTCCCATTGACGGATCAGGTCTGCCTGGCCAATGGCGGAAACGGCCTGTCGTTTGGGGGTTTCCGACGGCCTTTTTTTCAGGCCTATCTTTTTAACGCCCGCCGCCATGGCCCCGGAGGAGACAAGTATAACTTCCATGCCCCGGTCATGCAGGGCACTGATCTGTTTTGCGATACTGTTAATGACGTCAATGTTGAGGCTGTTTTTCCGGGTCAGCACCCCTGAGCCCACTTTAACCACAATGCGTTTGCATGTGGACAGGACTGACACTTGCTGGTCGGTGTTCATTCTTTGTTCCAGGTTCTTTCAAAAGGCGGCAGCAGGCCGCCCGGCTAATATCTGTATGTACCTCTAATATTGGGCCAAAAATTAAACCAAAGCGCAAATGATTGCAAGGTATGATTTGCAGCAACGAATCTAAATTTAATGTTGGGAAAAATAGGTATTTAAATATGGATTTAAAAAACATTCGCAGAATCAGGCAATTTTCCCGGAGTAATGGATCTGTAATTTTAATTTGTTTTCATATAAAGTTATCTGCAAGTTAGCGGGATCTTGAATCGTCCCCCCCCCCCCCAGG
Source organism: uncultured Desulfobacter sp. (assembly GCF_963665355.1). Lineage (GTDB taxonomy): Bacteria > Desulfobacterota > Desulfobacteria > Desulfobacterales > Desulfobacteraceae > Desulfobacter. The sequence continues at coordinate 5,519,698 of NZ_OY762229.1, read as the reverse complement.
CAGCTGAAACGTCTGATCATCAAATAATAAACATTGGAAGAACAAATATAGTTGAAAACATTATGAACCACACAATAACCGCTGAAAATAACCCCCGATCTATGTCTAACATACTGTTTATGGCCATTCTCGGGGCATTAATGGCATTTACCTCATTGTCAACGGATATTTATCTTCCGGCAATGCCGGCCATGGCAAAGGAGTTGAATGGAAATGCCGAACTTACAATTACCGGTTTTTTAATCGGATTTACCTGCGCTCAGATCATCTGGGGGCCGATCAGTGACAGTATCGGTCGAAAGATCCCGCTGTTTATCGGGATGCTGATTTTTGCCATGGGTGCTGCCGGCTGCGCCATGTCCCATTCCATGGGGCAGATTGTTTTATGGCGGGTGATCCAGGCATTCGGGGCATGTACAGGGCCCATGCTGGCCAGGGCAATGATCCGTGACCTGTATGCACGTACCAAGGGTGCCCAGATGTTATCCACGCTAATGATTATCATGGCCATAGCACCGATTATCGGTCCGCTGCTCGGCGGCCAGATAATTCGTGTGAGCAGTTGGCACACCATCTTCTGGCTTCTTACGGTGATTGGCGTGCTGATGTTTATCTCCTTGTTCTGGCTGCCTGAGACATTATCCAGGGAAAAACGGCTGCCGGCCTCCCTGGTCAGAACGTTTGTTAACTACCGGTATCTCATGACGCATAAGGTATTCATGCGCTACACATTATGTGTCACCTTTTATTATGTCGCTGCCTATGCCTTTGTTGCCGGATCGCCAGCTGTTTATATTTCTTACTTCGGTATTGATCCCCAGCATTACGGCTGGTTGTTTGCCGTCAATATTGTGGGGGTCATGTGCATAAGTTTTCTCAACCGAAGCCTGGTGATCCATCGGTCCCTTCACCGGTTGCTGAAAGCCGCCACAACCGTATCTCTGATAGCCATCGCCACATTGACCGTATTTGTCAGGGCTGATCTGGGCGGGATATATATCATTGTGGGGATGGTATTTATATTTTTTTCCATGAACGGTATTATTGCCGCGTCTGCAATTGCTGCGGCATTGGACGAAGTGCCCCAGATGGCAGGTTCGGCTTCTGCACTGATCGGGGCGCTGCAATATGGAAGCGGTATTGTTTCATCTTTGCTGCTTGCCGTATTCAGCAATGGTACACCATGGACCATGACATGGGTCATGTTTATATTTACGGCTGCATCCTTTCTTATGGTTGCAGCAAGGTGATGTATGAACAGATCAATAATACTCGCGCTACTTATGCTTGTCGGCAGTGCATTTCTCTTTTCGGGGTGTGTGATCCCGGCTGACGACTACTGTTCTGATTCCTATTACTTTGTGGATGATCAGGGAAACCAGATCCGCTAAAATTTGGAGTACGGCTGATTTATTGACATTGCCGGTATCAAGGGCATATGATGCGTCATTTGTGCAATTTATCCAAGGAGACGCAATGAAATGGATTAGGCGTGTCAGTGTTCTCGTCGCTTTGCTTGTGGTCTGCTGTGCCATTGTTTTTTTCTTTCTGCCACGCTGTAATGATTACCAGGTTGACGGACAGTTGAATCTTGCCGGCTTGGGCCGGCCCGTAACTGTAACCCGGGACGATTCCGGCATGGCCTATATTCGTGCCCGGAATATTGAGGATCTGTTTTTTGCCCAGGGGTTTGTCACAGCCCAGGACCGGCTGTTTCAGATGCAGATGACCCGGATGTATTATGAAGGACGGATGTGCGAACTGGCCGGGCCCCAGGCCACGGATCTGGATGTCCGCATGCGCACCATCGGCATTTCACGCATGGCCAAAAAACAGGCCCGGATATTGAATCCGGTTTTGCGAAAACAGTTCCAGCGCTATGTGGACGGCATAAATGCCTTTATCAAAGAATGTCCCGAAGACCTTGCCCTGGAGTTTCGTCTGGCCGGGATCTCCCCGGATTCATGGCAGGTGGAGGACAGCCTTGGCATGCTCTTTTACATGGGATATTCCACGGCTGCCAACCTGACCACGGAGATCATCTCCCAGATGCTGCTGGATACCCTGGGGTATGAGAAAACAGCCATGCTTCTGCCTTTGAATATCAATGTGGATGACCCTGACGACAAGGGTTTTATTGCCATGCCGCCCAGGGAGCACCTGGGGTTGTCCCTGCCCTTTGACCCAGGGCTCTGGGCCTTTGCCGGAGACAGAACTCTGCGGGTGGGCAGTAACAACTGGGCCATAGCCCCGGCAAAATCCATGACCGGGTATACGGTGCTGTGCGGCGATCCCCACCTGGACCCAAGAATGCTGCCGGGGGTCTGGTATCCGGCAGGGCTGATCTGCCCCGGCATCCGGGCCGTGGGTGTTCAGATTCCCGGCATCCCGGGTATGGGTGTGGGGCGTACCGAGCACATTGCTTTGTCGGCCACAAATAATTACGGGGATATGGTGGACCTTTATATTGAAACCGTTGATCCGGAAAATCCGGACCATTATCTCCAGGGGAGCACCTCCATTGCCTTCGGGCATATTAAAGAACAGTTGAAAATCAAAGATAAATCAGCACCCGGCGGCTTTCGCACACAGGACATCGATATTCGGACCACCAGCAGGGGACCGGTGGTCTCCAAAATCCTGAAGGGTCTGGACAGCAGCCGGGTGTTCACACTCAGATTTGCCCCGGTGGAATCCATGACGCCGGACATTGGACTGCTGGGGGTTCTCACGGCAAAAAATGCCCAGGACCTTTCCCTGGCCATACAGGACATGGCTGTGGCCTGTTTTAACTGGGTATTTGCCGACTCTTCGGGCAATATCGGCCATCAGGCCTCGGGCCGGATTCCCGTGCGCAGCACCGGCGGCACATTTCCCGTTGTGGTCAAAGACGGCACAGACAACTGGCAGGGCTGGATTGCCCCGGATCAAATGCCCGGACAGATCAACCCGGAAAAAAACTGGGTTGGAACCTGCAATAATAAAACGGTGGATTCCGGTTTCCCCTATTATTATTCATCCTATTTTGCACCGTCATTCCGTTATGAAAGACTTAAGGAACTCATGGCGGAGAAAGCGGAACAGACCCTTCTGGATATGTGGCAGTATCAAAGGGATACGGGCAATGCCATGGCCCGGCGTATAGCACCGGTCATGGCGCAGACTCTTTTAGAAGACCCGACTACAAAAGATCTGGGGCAGATTCTGGCGGACTGGGATTTTAAAGATGATCCTGACAAGGCCGGGCCTCTGGTGTTTCAAACCATATACCGGCATTTTGCAAAGGCTGTTTTCGAAGATGATCTGGGGCCGCAAAAAGTTATGATACTGTTGAATTCCTGGTATTACTGGCAGGAGCGCCTTCTGGAATCTGTAGTGGCAGGTCGCAGCCCTTTTTTCGATGATATACGCACTGCCGGTAAAACAGAGACCATGGCGGATCTTTTTGTACGGGCCGCCCACGCCGCCAGAAAACAATTGTCCGCGACACTTGGCGACGACCCTGCAAAATGGCGCTGGGGAGATCTGCATACCCTTGAACTGGTTAATCCCCTTGTTCGCAAAGGACGACTGAAAAACCTGGTCGGCACAGGGCCTATGCCCATGGGCGGATCAGGTGAGACTCTGTATCGGGGGTGGTATGATTTTGACGCGCCCTATGCCGTGACCCATTGTGCATCCCTTCGCCTTGTGGTGGATATGGGGGATGATGAAAAACTCATGGCGGTGCTGCCGGGCGGGGTGGCAGGCCGGACCTTTCATCCTCACCAGAAAGATATGATTGCCGATTTTATGGATGGTTCTGTCCGATACTGGTGGTTTTCAGATGACGCCATCAAGACCCATGCAAAAAGTACCCTGACTCTGGCACCGGCAAACCCCAATTAATAAATCAGGATTGATTGCCTGAAAGTGTCAGGGCAGATAGAACTGAAGGACTACAGATGGAAAAATATTTGTTCATGGGGATGGTGTTGGGTTTATCCGCCGGTTTGTCTCCAGGCCCTTTACTGGCCCTTGTGATCAGTGAAACCATCCGCCTGGGCATGGGGGCCGGTATCCGTGTGGCCATGGCACCGCTGATCTCGGATCTGCCTGTGCTCATTATCTCTTTTCTTGTGGTATCCTCTTTGTCCGGATCCGACCCCCTGCTGGGGATTATATCCTTTGCCGGTGCCGTTCTTATTTTGAAAATGGGTATTTCAAGCATCCGGACTGCCGGACAGATGCCGCAATCCCCGGGGCAAGCGTCTGCGTCCCTTATGAAAGGGGTTCTGGTGAATATTTTAAGCCCCCACCCCTACCTGTTCTGGATCACCGTTGGTGCGCCCCTGGCATCCAAGGCCTGGCAGATTCATCCCGGGGGTGCCATGGGGTTTGTGGCCGGCTTCTATCTTATGCTTGTGGGGTCTAAACTGGCCCTGGCCTTTGTGGTGGCCAGGACCCGCAGTTTTTTGACCGGTGTTGCCTATGTCTGGACCATGAGGGGACTGGGGGGTGTTTTGTGCTGTTTTGCCTGGGGGCTTGCCCGGGAGGGGGCAAAGCTCTGGGGGCTGATGTGACAAACGATTGCGGTTGCTTATAGGTGATGTGCAAAAAAAAACGCCTGCCCGTTGCCGGGCAGGCGAAAAAAAGGAAAAGAACAATGCGTTTTATTGTTCTGAACCGTGGACTAACACTATTTTAATCAAAAATCAAACTCTTTCGACGTGACCGTGTCTTCCATGCGCTGAATTCTTCGGTCGATATTATCAAATTGTTTTTTTATTCGCTGGATAGCCGAGGATTTTGACTGGGCATAGGACTGATAAGATTCTCCGTTATGCTCATTTCCCAGTGTGATGACAGGCTCGGGGTTAAGCAGAAGTCCTGCAACTATATATAGAACGCCCACCGGCCAGAATCCGGTGAATAAAAACAGAACAAGTATAAGGAAACGGGTCCAGAATACCGAGAAGTTGAAATGCTCTGCCAAGCCCCGGCAAACGCCCAGGATAATGCCCCGTCTGGATCGGTAAAAGCCCTGGGCTGCGGTCAGGTGCTCCACTTTCTGGCGGAATCCGCCGTGCCCTGTCCGCCCCCTCATGCCGGCGTTGGCATGGTGGTAACGATTTTTATGGTATCTCATTTTTTATCCTTTCAGGTGTACTAACAATGGTTGTTATCAGCTTTTGTGTCCGCGTTCACTGAGGATGGTTTCAAGGGCTTCAATCCGTTCCTCCATTCTGGGCAGGGCATTGTATATGTCCTGGATCATTCTTGCTTCTTCGGTTCGGGCATCCTTATCATGATCTGAAAGCCCGCCGCTCCGGGCAGTCCGGATGCTGCCGATGATGATCATTCCCAGAATGATCAGTCCGATTATTGCCCCGCCGACAGTTACCATTGCAATGAATATGCAGCTCATGTCCCTCCTTTGGAAATGTCAGGGTTAATCCTGAAGCTTTGTATCACTAATTGTTCCGGATTGGGAGGATTTCAATGCATTAAGTTCCTTTTCTATTTCCTCGTCTGCGGCCAGGTCATCAAAGGCGGTTTCAAGGCTGGACCGTCTGCCGAAGTCCACCAGGTCCGCTTCGGCCTCCATGCGCTCAATATGATTTTCCATCTCTTCGAATTTTTTTATTATTTCGGACGAGTCGGCCCTGCGGATCTCCTGTCTGGCCCGTTTTTTATGCTGGGCCCGGATATGCCGCTGGACCAGCATCCGTTGTTTTTCCCGGGCGGATTTCAGCTTGTTTTCAAGTTCCGTGATATCGTTTCTATACTGGTCCACCATGGATGAAAGATCAACAAGTTCTGTTTCCACCACTTCCAGGCGCTGGCTGAATCTGCGTTTTTCCATCAGGGCCTGGCGGGCCAGGTCGTCACGGCCTTTGCTCACGGCAAGTTCTGCTTTTTCGCTCCAGAAAGCATCTTTCTCCCTGACTTCCTGTCTTAAACGTTCCACTTTTTTATGATTGGCAATGGTACCGGCACAGGATGATTTAAGTTCAATCAGGGTGTCTTCCATTTCCCGGATCATGAGCTTGATCATTTTTTCAGGATCTTCGGCCTTGTCCAGCATGGCGTTGATGTTTGAAGATACAATGTCTCTGAATCGTGTAAAAATACCCATTTTTTATTCTCCTTTTATATGTTTTTCAGTTTTTTGCCTTTGTTGCTTCTGCACTTTGTCACAGAGAAAGAGCAGAAAATGTGCCACCCAATATTTGTTTTGCTTTTTTTGTTTAAGTTCAATGTGTTATCTGATTTATAGAGGATCTTGTGTGTGGCAGTATTTATTATAATATGGTATATAATGCCAATAACTGGTCAATTTAACTATAGTGGAGGGTGGGTTTGGCTTATACTGATTCCATGGAGAACAGCACCGGGTCTGTAAGCATGTCCGAGGCCCTGGGGCAGTCCGAAGCGTTTTTGAATTTTCAGGAGCAGATTTCCCGGGTGGCGCCCATAGACCGGCCCGTATTGATTTTAGGGGAGCGCGGCACGGGCAAGGAGCTGGCCTCGGCTCGGCTCCATTTTTTATCCCGGCGCTGGCAAAAGCCTTTGGTTACGCTGAACTGCAAGGCCTTAACCGCCACCCTGATCGAATCCGAGCTTTTCGGATATGAAAAAGGTGCGTTTACCGGGGCCGGTACCCGCCGGATCGGGCGGTTTGAACAGGCTGACGGAGGCACTTTGTTTCTGGACGAAATCGGAAATATTCCCATGGAGGTCCAGGAAAAGATTCTCCGGGTGGTGGAGTACGGCCGTTTTGAAAGGGTGGGCGCGGTTCAGCCTGTTCATACCGATGTGCGCATCGTGGGGGCGGCCAATGTGGATCTGGCCCAAATGGCCCGTCTCGGCCTTTTTAAGCAGGATCTTTTAGACCGTCTCTGTTTCGAGGTGATTTATGTTCCTCCGTTGCGGGTGCGCAAAGGAGATGTGATGCTGCTGGCCAATCACTTTGCCGGACGCATGGCATTTGAACTGGAATTTGATCAGGTGCCCGAATTTGGGAAAAAAGCGGTCCAGGACCTTGAATCATATGCCTGGCCCGGCAATATCCGGGAATTGAAAAATGTGGTGGAACGTGCTGTGTATAAAACTAACGGGTCAGTCATTACCCGGATTGATTTCTCACCGTTTGCATCCCCCTTCGACCCCTTGCCCGGGCCGGGAACGTCATTGATCGAACCGGCTGAACACCGGACAGTCCTCGCCCCTGCAGATGTCACCTCAACTCAAAATACAGAAAAGGTATTGGCATCCCATGAAGATACGGTCCTGCCCACGGAGGAACTGGCCGGTCTGCCCCTGAAAGAGGCGGTGCTTGTCCTGGAACGATTCCGCTTATCCCAAGCGCTGATCACAGCCCGGTTTAACCAGAAACAGGCCGCAGCAAGCTTAGGGATATCCTATGACCAGTTCCGGGGGCTGAAAAAAAAGCATGGGATGTGATCAAACCAAAATTTTAACGGTAAAAAAGCAATCCCATTGCCGAAATCATCGCGAAGGCGGCTCCGGTCATAAAAGTCGCCGGGGCGCCGAATGCACTCCATAATGATCCGGCAATGACGCTGGCAAGAAGGAGTGCTCCGCCAGTTATCAGATTAAACATCCCGAATGCCGTGCCCCGGCATTGTGTGGGTGCTGTGTCGGCAACAAGTTTTGATAACAACCCTTGGGTGAGTGCCATGTGCAGGCCCCAGAAACCCGCCCCAACAAATGTAAGCCAGGGTGACTGAGCCATCGCCAGCAAGACATCAGCAACGACAAGCACCCCAAGTCCTGAAACCAGAAGAATTCTTGCTGGAAGCCGATCTGCTGCGGCCCCTGCCGGATATGCAAATAAGGAATAAACAATATTCACAACAATCATGATTAAGGGAACATAACCGATGGCAAGTCCGACATCCTGGGCACGAAGAATCAGAAACGCCTCGCTGAATCGGGATAGGGTGAAAAGTGCGCCTATGGCAACAACAATCCAGTATCGTTTAGGCAGGTGTCTGACATTTGCCAATGTCACACGTTTTTTGAATTCAATGTCATATTGGGGAGGATCTGGTTCGCGCACCCCGAAGATCAGCAGAAGCACAGCCATAAACGCCGGCAAGATCGATACCCACAAAACGTTTCTGATGTCATTGGCAAAAAGAATCATGAATATGACAGCCAGAAGCGGTCCGATAAATGCCCCGACCGAATCGAGTGATTGACGCAACCCGTACGCAGCACCCCGAAGCTCCGCCGGTGCAATATCACCAACCATAGCGTCACGTGGCGCACCACGAATGCCTTTTCCAATGCGGTCGACAAATCGTGCGCCGAACACCCATCCAATTGTTGTTGCTAACGGAAATATAGGCTTGGTAATGGCTGACAGTGAGTATCCGACCACAGCAAGAAATTTGCGCTTGCCACAGTAATCACTGGCCGCTCCGGAGAATAATTTCGTGAACGCAGCAATTCCCTCTGCAAAACCTTCGATGATACCAATTGTAACCATGGATGAACCCAACACCGTAGCCATGAATATGGGTAAAAGACTGTGAACCAGTTCGGACGAGATGTCCATAAACATAGAGACAAATCCAAGCCTCCAAATACTTACAGGCAACCGGCGATAGGCAGTTATTTGAAAAAATATTGACTCTTTATTGTTTCGTTGTTTTAAAATCATATTATCCTGAAATAATATCCATATTCTTATCGTATAACGATGTTTGAACTCTCAGTAATCCCAGAATTGTATGAAAAAGATTGTCATGGGAAAAAGGAAATTCCGATTTGTTCCGCAATGCCTTCTTGTCTATTTTGAACCTGTCATCAAGCCAGATCATTGCCCCGATATGTGTCTGCTCATCAGGCGCCATGGCAAAGGGCAGTCCGTGCAGATAGACCCCATGCTCGCCCAGGGATTCACCATGGTCACTCATATACACCATGGCGGCCTCAAATCTGTCGGTGTTGTTTTTCAGAAACGCGATAACCTGGCTTAAAAAATAATCGGTGTACAAGACAGCATTGTCGTAGGCATTATTGATCTCTTCTTTTGTACACTCGTCAAACTGGTTGGTCCGGCATACCGGGGTAAACCGTTCATACTCGGCCGGATACCTTTTATAGTAAGCTGGACCATGGTTGCCCATCTGGTGCAGGACGATAATGATATTGCCTTTGGGACGGGTGTCTACGTACTGCTGCAGGCCGGCCAGCATACCCACATCCCGGCACTCAACGTCACAGACCGGATTGTTGTCGGGTCGACGGTAATCCTGGTATTTCACCCTGAGGGCCACCCCCTTTGAATCCGAATTATTCTCACGCCATAACACATGAACTCCTGCATGTTTTAACACATCAAGAAGGTTTTCGGTGGATTCCCCTTTGCGGCTGCTGAATTGTTTACGGGGAAAAACGGAGAACATGCAGGGGACCGAATAGGACGTGGACGTCCCGCATGAGTGCACCTGTGAAAAAGAAACAACATCCTCTTTCTCAAGAAGGGGTGTCGTCTCCCGGGAATATCCGTTTAATGACAGTCTGTCTGCGCGGACCGCCTCACCGACCACAAGGATGACCAGTCTGCGTTCAAGGTCTTCTGCAGGACCATGGGCGTCCGCGCCCATAGGCTGGATAACGACTGCCGCATTGTTGAAGGTTTTGTTGAGGTATTTGCCGAATGAGTAAATATAATAGGTCGGATTTGTATAGTAGCGCAACGGCTTATGTTCTCTGAAAAAAGAAGTATAAAATTTGCTGAAAAAAAGCACCATGGCAAAAACGATCAGGATTGAGATGCCGATGCTCGCAAGTTTTGTTACAATCAACTGTTTCCAGGAGACCGGTTGAATTTTGACCCGGCAGATAATAATTGAAGGCAGTACTCCGAGCAAAAAGAAGTAACCTATCAGCTTAAGGGTTATAAGATCGTTAACCTCATTGATATCGGTTTGCACCAGATTTTGAATCATAATGTGGTCGATAATCACATTGTAATTGTTCATGAAGTAGCTGGCCAGTGATGATATCAGAAGCAGCAAAATAAACACAGGCTTTGTTGTATACCTGGAACTGACTAAACTCAGTAACAACACGATGACGCTGGTGAGTCCCACTGCCAGGGAAATCAGAAAGCCGATATTTTTTGGGGAAACCGGGTAGACCTCAATGACATGCGAAAAAAATGCGAGGTTATCAAAAAAAACAAAAAAAAATGCAGTGAACAGAATGAGTTTTGTCTGGCTGACTTTCATTTATCATCCTTGATTGATAAATTTTTATGGAACATTAAATTCTATCAGAAATTAACATATATCTAACATGCCGCTATCTTTTTTTAACACTGTTTTTTTTATGGATATACATTTTTATAAGCCAAAAGATTGATACATCCCTGCTTGAGATAACCTGCTGATTCACGCATGCTCCCATCTGGGTTGGTTTATCTCCTGATCTGCGGCATCTCTTTTCAAAAAAAGTTTGCCTCAAAAGCTGCATTTGGAATAAAAGAGCTGAAAAAAGGTTTAATGTACCTGTATTTTTTTAGTATGTTACTCTGTTAAGTGAGGTTCGGTTATATCATGTTAGATAAAAGTATAGTGAGAGAGCAACAACACAAAGAATTAGGAGAAAATACACCGTGAGCGCTGCAAAGGCATATGCGAGAAAGTCATTTTTGGTTATTGTTTTGTTTATGCTGGTCATTTCTGGGGTGGTCAATGCCGGAATCTATTTCGGCATAAAGAAAACGGCTACCCTGTTTGCATCAGGATCTGATGTCATAATGACTGTTCCAGTGGTTAATGAGACCATTACAATTCACAACCTTGGGGATCTGGCTCATTTTCTGGACCGGGTGAACATCCAATATCTGGCCGGTATTGTTGCGGCTGTTGACCTTGTTTTTTTAGTTTTAAGTCTTATTCTCTGGGCTGTTTTGAAATCAAGTGCCTCTTCATTGGTCACAGACGCCGGCTCCATGTCTGCCGGAAAAAAAGACCGGGAAAGCGGTGACGGTGCAAAGAAAAAAGACCATGCAGATAAACGATTGGAACAGGAACGGCAACAAAGGCTTTTTCTGCATTTTATATCCGTATTGCAACGGGAAGGACGGTTGCTGGATTTCTTTGCCGAAGATCTGTCGCTTTATGAAGATGACCAGATTGGTGCTGCAGTCAGAAGCATACAGGAAGACTGCAAAAAAAGTGTGGACAAGTATCTGGCCTTGGCACCGGTCATTGATAAGCAAGAGGGTGATGTCGTTGAAGTTGATTTGGGTTTTGATCCCGATGCCATAAGATTAACGGGTAATGTCTCCGGCGAGCCGCCTTTTAAAGGGGTGTTGAGACATCGGGGATGGAAGGCTGCAAAAAAAGAGGTGCCCAAACTGTCAGATGTGCAGGATACCTCCATCATTGCGCCGGCGGATGTCGAAGTTGAATAGAAAAAATTTTTTATGCAGGGGTGTACCGTGACAGATGGCCGATATATCGTTGGAATAGACCTTGGGACAACAAATTGCGTGGTGGCCTACTCAGATATGCAGGCGGAAAGAGCGCCCAGGGAAATGGCAAAAATAGAGCTTTTTAGAATTGAGCAGCTGACAGGCCCCGGTGTGGTTGAATCAAGAGACAGCCTTCCCTCTTTTCTCTATGTCAAGGAGGGGCATGAGGCTTCTTCGAGTTCCCTGCAGTTGCCGTGGCAGGAAGAGGGAACGGTTACTGTGGCCGGTGAATTTGCCAGGGAACGCGGTGCCGAGGTGCCCCATAAACTCATCTCTTCGGCAAAGTCATGGTTATGCAATCCGGCTGTTGACCGGGAAAGCTCCATTTTACCCTGGGATACCACAAAAGAGATCGAGAAGTTGTCCCCGGTTCAAGCCTCGTGTGAGCTGCTCAGGCATATCAAAAATGCCTGGAACCATGAAATTGCGGCTGACGATCCCTCCCTTTGCCTTGAAAACCAGTCCATCTACCTGACGGTGCCCGCATCCTTTGACGCGGTGGCCAGGGAGCTGACCGTGAAGGCTGCGCACATGGCCGGTTTGAAAGATATTGTCCTGATTGAAGAACCCCAATCCGCATTTTATGCCTGGATTGACAAGGCCGGTGACACCTGGAGGGACCAGGTTGAAAAAGGAGACCTGGTTCTGGTTTGTGATATCGGCGGCGGTACCAGCGATTTCAGTCTTATTGAGGTCAATGAGGATGATGACGGCCTTTTAAATCTTGAACGGGTGGCTGTGGGCAATCATCTGCTTGTGGGGGGAGATAATCTTGATTTAACGCTGTCTTACTTTCTTGCGGCAAAGCTTCGGGAAAAAAATCAGAAACTGGATGCCTGGCAGATGCGCGGGCTTGTCCACTCCTGCAGAAAGGCAAAGGAGCAACTGTTTTCATCCCAGGGCCCCGATGAGTATCCCGTAACGGTTTTGGGACGGGGATCCGGCCTGATCAAAGGCACCATCAAGGTAAGTCTGAAGCTTGAAGACATTCAGCAGGTTGTGCTGGATGGTTTTTTCCCGGCATGCAGCCTGGATGACCGGCCTGCCGGCAGCAGTGCCGCAGGAATGAAGGAGTTTGGCCTTTCCTATGAAGCCGATCCCGGCATCACGCGGCATCTGGCCCGGTTTATATCTTCCCATAAAGATGACCAGGGAAATCCCAGACTGCCGACAGCAGTCATCTTCAACGGCGGTGTGATGAAGTCCGTTTTGATCAGGGAGCGGGTGTTAAGTGTATTAAAACAGTGGCACGCCTCCTTTGGCAGCGGAGAAATACGGGAGATTGATGCGGTTGATTTTGATCTTTCCGTGGCCTGGGGTGCTTCCTATTATGGCCAGGCCGCCCGTGGTGACGGCATTAAAATACGGGGCGGTCTGGGCATGTCCTACTATATGGCCATTGAAGCGGCCATGCCTGCCATTCCCGGGCTTCCCATGCCCACCAGAGCCCTTTGCATTGCTCCCTTCGGCATGGAGGAGGGCACCCAGGCAGAAAGCAAGGACCGCCTGTTCAGCCTGGTGGTGGGGGAGAAAGTCACCTTTGATATCATGAGTTCCCCCGATCGCCAGGATGATCCGCTGGGAGCCGTCATAGATAACTGGGAGGATATGGGCATCACGGAGTTGACCACCATTGAGACTGAATTGGATGGCACAGGAACGGATCAGGGGTATATACCTGTGACATTTGAGGTCAAGGTGACCGAGATTGGAACCCTTGAATTCTGGGCATGCTCACGGGATGATGACCGCAAATGGCGTTTGGAACTCAATGTCAGACCCAAGTCCGATGGCGAGTAGGAGAAATTGTGGATTTTCAAGATAAACGGTACGTCGTCGGTATTGATCTGGGGACAACCAATTCGGCGGTTTCATACGCTGATCTGAGCAGCATAGAGGGCAACGGAACGGCTGCCGGCCTCGGTGCTGAAATAAAAGTTTTCAAGGTGCCTCAATTAACCGGGCCCGGGGAGTTTACTCCTGTATCCGTGCTTCCTTCCTTTTTATATATCCCCGGGGAGTACGATGTATCAAAAGACGCTTTAAAGCATCCATGGAAAAAGGAAAGCGACCTGTTTGCCGGCGTGTTTGCACGGGAGCATGGCGCCCAGATTCCGTCCCGGCTGATTTCCTCTGCAAAGAGCTGGCTGTGTCACTCCCGGGCCGATCGCGAAGCACCGATTCTGCCATGGGGATCCGCGCATGTGGATAAAATTTCGCCTGTCAAAGCGACCAGCGAATATTTAAGGCATATCCGAAAAGCGTGGAACCACTTTGTTAAAGATGAAGATCTGTTCCTTGAAAATCAATTTACAGTCATAACCGTTCCGGCGTCATTTGATGAAGCAGCCCGCGAGTATACGCTCAAAGCGGCAAGGGATGCCGGATTCAGTGAAAATATAACGCTTTTGGAAGAGCCCCTTGCCGCTTTTTATGCGTGGGTGACACGCCATGAGCATGACTGGCAAAGTCACGTCAGGGCCGGTGATCTTATCCTGGTTTGCGATGTGGGAGGGGGCACAACAGACTTCACCCTGATCTCATTAAAAGAGGCCCAAGGCAGTCCCCGGTTTGAACGGGTGGCCGTGGGAGACCACCTTATTCTGGGTGGAGACAATATTGACCTGACCCTTGCCCGGTATGTGGCATCAAAATTTACCCGGAAAGCCAATCTTACCCCGGATCAGTGGAAAACGCTGAGTTACAAATGCCGGGCCGCAAAGGAAAAACTGCTTATAAACAGCGCTGAAAAAGAGGATGAAAACCGGGTTAGAATTGTGTTACGGGGTGAGGGACGCGCCCTTATAGCAGATACCTTGTCGGCTGATCTTACAAAAGATGAGCTGGAAGATATCTTGTGCAAAGGATTTTTTCCCGAAGTTGGGCCCACGCCTGCCAATCCTAAGAAAGCAGGAAAGGCCATGGCCGAATTCGGCCTGCCCTATGAACAGGAACCTGCAATCACCCGCCATATCGGATGGTTTTTAGAGCGCCATCGTGAAAGTGTTAAACAACTTCTGGGTAAAGAGCCCATACCTGACCATATTCTGTTTAATGGCGGATCAATGAAACCGTCTGTGTTTCAGGACAGAATCAGGTCTTCTGTCCGAAAATGGTTTGCCTGTGAGGACCAGGCCAGACCGGCATTGCTGGATAACAGTGATCCGGATCTTTCCGTGGCCCTGGGGGCATCTTACTATGGCCTTGTCAAACAGGGCATTGGTGTGCGTGTGGGCAGCGGCAGTCCCAGAAGTTATTACATAGGGATTGCCTCGGATGGTGCCGGAAACCAGGGGCATACGTGCTCAAACGATTGTTGTGACGATGAAACCTGTGGCGCAACCTGTGACAATGTCCTGTGTGTTGTGGAGCGTGGCCTGGATGAGGGTTCTGTGATCCAAATGCCCGGGATGGAATTTGAGGTTGTGACCAACCAGCCGGTTATTTTCTCAATGTTCAGCTCCAGTTTCAGGTCCGGTGATAAAAGCGGGGATATTATCCCGGTTGATGACTCCCTGACCCCTTTGCCGCCTTTGAAGACCGTTATCAAGTTTGGGAAAAAAGGAGAGTCAAGGCAGATCCCGGTCAAGGTAGAGGCGGAATACACCGAGATGGGAACCCTTGCCATGTGGTGCAGGTCTTGTGTCTCCTCCCATCGCTGGAGACTTCAGTTTCAATTGCGGGCGTCCCAGGGCGGTGAAGCCGATGAGAGTGAAGTGTATGATGATGATACCGTAAATAATGTCCGCACTCTTTTAACCCAGGCCTTTTCCCAATCTGGCGACAATGCCGGATTATCTTCAGTCGTCAAAGATATTGAAGCGCTGGTGGAGACAAAGAAAAACAAATGGCCTTTGTCCTTTCTGCGCGCCGTGGCTGATCATCTTATTGAAAATGCCCAATGGCGGCAGAACAGCCCGGAGCATGAAATTCGATGGTTGAACCTGACAGGATTCTGTATGAGGCCGGGCTTTGGAGACGCCTTTGATGAAGCGCGAATGCCCAAATTGTGGAAAGTGTATCTAAAAAAAGGCATGTTCCCCAAAGCCAAACAGAATGCGGTCGAGTGGTGGATCTTCTGCCGTCGCATCGCAGGGGGATTGACTGCCGGTCAACAGCGACAGTTTTTCCAGGATGTTTCCGGCTGTTTACTGGCCGATGGCAATGCCGTAAAAAAAGTGCCCCGGCAGGAGATGACAGAAACGTGGATGGCTGCCGCAAATATGGAGCGTCTGCTGGTAAAGGACAAAGTCGCCTTGGCAAAAAAGCTGATCCCCCAGTTGAAACCGGGCAAAACACCCCATCAGATGTTCTGGGCCTTGTCCAGAATTGGTGCCAGAGAGCTCCTTTATGGCTCTGTGGACAGAGTTATTCCGGCCAACGAGGTGGAGAAGTGGGCAAATAGAGTGATGAAGATCCGGTGGGAGCCCAAAGATCAAATGGCTGTGGCACTGGCCCAGATTCTGAGGAAAACCGGGGACCGAACCCGCGATGTTTCCCCGGACACCGTGCAAACAGTGATTCCCTGGCTTGGGCAGATGAAGGCGCCCCAAAAGTCTTTGGATATGATTCAGACCGTCGTGCCCATTGAGTCGGCCGATGAGGCTTCCATTTTTGGAGAAAGCCTGCCCCAGGGCCTTATACTCCGCAGCGTGTCCCCTAAAAGGTGACATCTATACGCCTGCGCAATTCATGTTCCGGTCAATTCTTTCCTGAATATAATCCCTGGTCTGATTCAATACTTTTGCCTGTCCGGCAAACTGCGGCCAGTTGCCCACAGCGTTAGCTACCTGATTGACGATTCCATTGATTTCTTTTCGGGCTATGCCGATCATACCGCCTAATTTGTTTATTTCATTTTTCCCCGGGGAGCGGCCTTCGCCGGAAAGTGTCATGGAGTGTTCTCCTCCGGGGCCCGTGGAATACACCAGATCATAAGCCGGTGTAAGCGTCCATTCCCTGAATTCGTTTATCATGAATGCAAAATTTTTGACATGATCGTCTCGATTGTTGGCCAGAACATTGAAAACCATTTGTCGGAAAATACGTTTAACGTCTTCATGGTTTTTGGTCAAATCCAGGGTCACTTTAAGGAGTGTTTCATAGTCACATTCCGGGATTCGAAAATTGGAATGGATCACATTGCCGAAGGTGTGGACATGAAATCTTTGGTTGAATTGCCGGTCAAAGCGTTTGATTCCGAAAAATCGCTCCTGAACGTTTGCTTCAAAAAGACGGGTTTCCGGCATTTGGATACCGGCATTCTGGGCCATCAGCGAGTAAGCATACTCAACTGCTCCGGCATCCGGAAAATCTTTTTGGGAAGGAAATTTTACGATCCAGTGTTCAAAACCTTGGGATAAATCCTCTTCTCCCGCGATAATGGTATCCGAGTTAACACCAATCAGGACCTTGGGCTTTGCCCCGCCCGGGCTACCACCGGTTCGGATCAGTTCCGGCAGGACATCGACACAGCGGCCTTCAAGGATTTGCCTTGATTGATCGGATAATTTTTTAAGATTGATGAGATCTGTAAACCGCTCAGGCCCGGTGGCGGGTTCATAAACAAGGGCACCCATTGTGGTATTCCCAAGAAAAGTGAGGCGGTCTAAGACCGTGAGCTGTTCGATATCAAATCCCTGTTGTCTAAAAAAGCGGTCCATGAGCAAGAGCCCCCACCCCTCCGGAAGAGAGTCATCAAACAAACCGAATATGGGACCGAAGCCGCGGTCAGTATGTTCGTGCAGGCCTGGTTCAGGGGGGAGTTTGTAGGGAGACAACCACAAGGGCATCCTTAAAAATTGAAGTATGCTCTTGAAATCAATCGTGGGTGATTTAAAAGGCATGGTGTGAAAATAGGTGATCAGGCAGTCGTTTGACATTTCATTATTATTGTATTAAGCATGTAAATCATGAAATGGAGTTCTTTATATGCATGGTTACATTCAAAGAGAAAAAGAAAATAAATTACACAGTGCGCTTTCTCGTTCGCCTGCTGTGGCCATTCTTGGTCCCAGGCAATCCGGCAAATCAACAACTGCTAAAATGCTTCTCAAAGACACACCCTCAATTTATCTCGACTTACAAGACCGGGTTGACCGGAACAAATTGTCAGAACCGGAACTTTTTTTTGACCGCTATAGAGATAAGCTCATTTGCCTTGACGAGATTCAACTTCTTCCAGAATTCTTTTCTGTTCTTCGTTCAGAAATAGATAAAGATAGAAGACCGGGCAGATTTTTAATTTTAGGATCAGCTTCCCGGGACTTGATCAAGCAATCAACAGAATCACTTGCAGGACGCATCGCTTATATTGATTTGACACCGTTTACAGTTAAAGAAGTTGCTGACTCATCAGATTGGCCGGATATTTGGCTCAGGGGTGGTTTTCCAGAAAGTATTCTTGCCGCTAATGATATGAATAGTTTTGACTGGCGTCTTGATTTTATTCGAACATTCATGGAACGTGATATTCCAAATTTAGGATTCAATATTCCAGTCCCTGTAATTGAGCGTCTATGGCTGCTCCTGGCACATTATCACGGTCAAACTGTAAATTATCATAAACTGGCAGCAGCAGCTGATTTATCGATTCCGACTTTAAAAAAATATTTGGCAATTCTGGAGCAGACCTATATGGTTCGTTTGTTGCCCCCGGCAGAAACAAATTTAAAAAAGAGATTGATTAAATCCCCAAAAGTCTATTTGCGGGATAGTGGAATTCTTCATGCGTTACTTGATATTGAGCAGTACGATTCTTTACTGTCGAATCCGATATCCGGAGCGTCCTGGGAGGGCTTCGTCATTGAAAATATTATCACGGAATATGATCGCTGGAGGCCTTCTTTTGTAAGAACATCCAATGGCGCTGAAATAGATCTCATTTTGGATAGAGCAGGTCAACAACATCTTTTTGAATGCAAACTTTCTAAAGCCCCGAAACCTTCCCGGGGTTTTTATGAGTTGGTTGATGCAATAAATCCTAAATCAGCATGGGTTGTTGCTCCTGTTGATGAATCCTATGAGATCAAAAAAGGCGTTTATGTCTGCCCTCCGGCTGCTTTGGAAATTTAACAATTAAGGGAAGATCGGAGCACTGCTCGGTCTTACGCATTCATCGGTCAGCAGTGGCAGATCATCTGATTGAAAATGCCCAATGGCGGCAGAACAGCCGGAGCATGAAATTTGATGGTTGAATCTGACTGGATTCTGTATGAGGCAGGGCTTTGGTGATGCCTTTGATGAAGCGCGAATGCCCAAATTGTAAAAAAAGTGCCCGGCAGGAGATGACGGAAACGTGGATGGCTGCCGTTAATATGGAGCGTCTTCTGGTAAAGGACAAAGTCGGCTTTGGCAAAGAAGCTGATACCCCAGTTGAAACCGGGCAAAACCCCCCATCAGATGTTCTGGGCCTTGTCCAGAATTGGTGCCAGAGAGCTTCTTTATGGCTCTGTGGACAAGGTTATTCCGGCCAACGAGGTGGAGAAGTGGACAAATAGAGTGATGAAGATCCGGTGGGAGCCCAAAGATCAAATGGCTGTGGCACTGGCCCAAATTCTGAGGAAAACCGGGGACCGAATCCGCGATATTTCCCCGGAAACAGTTCAAACAGTGATTCCATGGCTTGGGCAGATGAAGGCGCCCCAAAAGTCACTGGATATGATTCAGACCGTTGTGCCCATTTTCGGTCTATGACGGTGAATACTGACGAATTATGCTCACCGGCGGCCGGGTCTTAACCGGGGCGTTTCTTTAATTTGCGGGTGGCCGTTTAAATTTGAGGGTGGATATCTATCATCAAAACGCAGGAATACGTTTAACTCTTTCAAATCAGGCCCCTTTGGGGAGGCTTCTGTTCTCTGGTCCGTAGATCGTTCAATGACCGAGCTTCAGGCGGCTCCAAAAGCAAATTGATTTCGTGAATACGGCCCAGGGCATGCATGATTTTCAAAAGGTTTTCCAAAGACACTTTCCCTGTTTGCTCAAATCGTTTTAGAGATGCTTCCGTCACGCCTGACCGTTTGGCAAGCGTGGATCTAATCACCGAGGCAAATACAACACAGTACATCCCAGCCCTTCACATTATTCATATGATCGAACATTTCCGGGGTGCCTCGTTGGTTTGAATCCTGTTCACCTATTTACGTTCCCCGTAGTTTCAGGGAGAAGTCGATCTTTGCCAAAGGCCAGTCCCTCTTTCTCTATCTTATCCTCGCCACTTGCGGTGATGGCCAGCCCGCCGCTGTCGTTCCTGACCATATATCCTTTTTCCTTAAGATACCAGCAGTGAAACTCCATCAGGTTTTCAGGCCACCCCAGTATCTGTTCCAGGCGCCAGAGCCCAACCCCAGGGTCCCTGGGGTTTTCCCGGCATCTGACATAGAGCACCGACAGCAAATGATTCCGCCGGTAGTCATCTGCCTCCAGTTTTCCTTCGGGGATTGCCTGGAAAAAGTTCTGCCAGCGCCCGGATCGGTTTTCTTCGTAGGAGACGTCATAGGCTGCTCTTTTTTCAGGATCTGATAATATTCTGTGGGCAGTGGTCAGAACCTGGAACCGTTCAAGATTGCCCGTGGCTATGTTGTCCGGATGGTATTGCTTGGCCAGGAGGCGGTATACCCGATCAATGGTGGCCATATCCGCATTGGGGCTGACCTGGAGATCTTCGTAGTAATCTTCAAAATTTGTATTGTTCATTTTTGTTTTCGTTAACTATATAGGGGCTTTTAGAGTAAAAGGTGTTTCCACTTCAGTCAGTTCATTGTCATTGCCGCCGTTTCGCCATTGATGGTCGTTGACACGACCGCATTTGCTGTATCCCCGGCAGGTGTAGTTAATGTCGTTTCGTTCATTTTTTTTACTCTTTTGCCTGTCTCTGTACCAGTACATGACACATAAATCCCCAGAACTGCAAGGAACAGTAACGTTAGAATTATAATGAAATCTTTTTTCATTGCCACCATCCTGCTCAAAAATACGAATCAATAGAAATCCGGACAGATCAAAAAGAAAGAAATGACCGGACTTATAAACCCCATGGAATTTTCTGTTTATCTGCCGCTGCAATTGTTTATTTTGCAGATTTGGTTAATGCAAATTCGACACCATCCTTGATGTCTTAGACTATTTTATGTCTCACGCCCCATTCTGCCCACTGTTCAGCTCCGCTTTTGTAGCCTGTGGTTATAATTCAGTTTAATCCGGTTACATTTTTTGCATCCAAAGCAGGCGACAAATCAATGGTCGCTCAATGGCGCTGTCCGGGGTTGGGATGCTTGTGGATATACTGATGGATATGAACATCTTTTAGTAACTGCCCGTTTTCCATCATAAACATGGTGTCAGACGCCTGTGACATAAAATCACTTTCATGGGAGATCAGGATGTAGGAAAGGTCAAGGTCGTTCAATACCTTGACCAGAACGGCTTTGGTTCTTTCATCAAGGCCTGTGCTGGGTTCGTCAAGAAGCAGCAGTTCCGGTTCCATGGAAAGCACCGTGGCCAGGGCCACCAGCCGTTTTTCCCCGCCGGACAGTTTGTGGGTGATTCTGTTTTCAAAGTGAGCTATACCTAAGCGTTCCAGGGTGGTTTGCGCGATAATCCGGGCTTCGGCTTTGGATTTGCCCAGATTGAGCGGCCCAAAAGCCACATCTTCCAGAACCGTGGGGCTGAACAGCTGGTCATCGGCATCCTGGAACAGAAAACCTACTTTTTTGTAAATGTCTTTGAAATCTTTTTGTGATTTGACAGGGGTGCCGAAAAATTCAATGGTGCCTGAAGTCGGGGCTAGCAATCCCATGATAATATGAAACAGGGTGGTTTTTCCGCTGCCGTTGGGACCGATTAAACCGATGCGGTCCCCTTTGTTGACTTCAAGGCTCAGATCGTTTAACACCCGGCCCTGGCCCGGGTAGCTGAAGCTGATGTTCTCAAGGCGCAGGATGGCCGTAGATAACGTCATAGAGTTGTCTCCATAAAAAATAGACAGGCTGCAGCTGTCAGTATCGCCAGGGTCCAGATTTTGTCTGCCCGGGAAATGGCAAATTCATGCAGGCATATAAATCTGCCCGAAAATCCCCTGCATTTCATGGCATTGTAAACCCGTTGGGCCCTGGCCGATGCCCGGACAAAGAGCATGCCGCAAAGATAGGCATAGGTCCTGTAGGTGTGCATATTGGTGCCGGGTTGAAAGCAACGCAGTTTTGCCGCCCGGACCAGGCGCCGGTGCTCCTCTTCAATGACAAAAATATACCGGTAGGTTAACAGCAGCAGGTGTACAAGCTTTTTCGGGGCATTGAAAAAATTCAAGGCATAGCCCAGGGTGCTGAAATCCATGGTGGTAATCAGGGCGATAAACACCAGCAGAACAGCATTGGATTTAATTGTGATGGCTGTGCACAGGTCTATGCCCTGTCTGGTGATGCCAAGTTTTCCCATTCGCCATATTACCTCCCCCTGGCAGGTAAAGGGCAGAATAGCCCATAAAAACAGCAGAAAAAACCAGATGGCCAACAGGCGTTTGAACACATCCACAAGGTTCAGGCGGGCCCACATCACCAGTATTATGGACAATCCAAATCCTGCCCAGAGCATGGGTATTTTCCGGCCCAGGGCAATGACAAAGCAGAGCAGGATGGCGGCCACCACCCTGCACCGGGGATCTGTTTTGTGAATAAATGAACGGCCCGAAGCAAAGGTCTCTTCAATCATGGGGGGTGCTGTTTACGATTTCTTCTTGCGGGATGAAAAGTACATGGCCACACCCATCAGGCCGAATATGTAGCCGATGCCGCCGATAATTTCATTTATGGACGGACCTTTCTGCTCCAGATCCGCAACCATTTTGGTCAGCGGAGTGATTTTTTGATTTAATGCCCTGGTTACGGCCTTCTCAACGATAGCTTCAAGCTGGGCCGGGTCAATGGACGCAGCTGTCGGTGTCATCTGTCCTGGATCTGTTTTTTCTTCGGGTTCCGGAACAGGTTTCACGGTATCTCCGGAGGGGGCAGCCAAGGCGGTGTCATCAATATCTTCAAGGGGAATAATCCATTCCGCCTTATGCCCCATTCCGGCAATCAATTCTATACGCATGGCCGTTTTTCCGGGGAGGGGGAATGAGAATTCTCCTTTTTCATTGGTTTTGGTACGCAGAAGTTCTTTTCCTTCTAAATCCCAGACAATGATTTCCGCTTTCTGGGCCTTTTTTCCTCCGCTGAATTTACTTTCTCCCAGAACAGTGTTTCCTTCCACCCAGGCAAACACAGTGACCTTGTGCGCAAGGGCCGTACCGTTAAAAAGCAGAGCAAAGATCATCAGGCAGGGCAGGCTTATAAAATATTTTCCATGTATCATAATTGTTAACCACGAATAAAAAAAATTTCAGACTATGCGTGTTTTTCGGCCATGTCGTTGAGGTTTTTCAGTGCGGCCTGTTGCTGGGATGAAGACCATCTGGGAAGAAGCTCGGGCTGCACTTTCTTGAGAAACCCCACGCAGAAAACGGCCACAAGCCCCTCAATGATCATGACTGGCAGATGGGTAAGAATAACGGCCCAGGCCACCTCAAAGAAACTTTCCTGGGTAAACATCAAAGCTGCACCCACAAGCAGACTGCTGAAAAATACGCTTAAAAACCCGCAGGCAAATGAGGCTGCATAACCCACAGCGCCTTGTCTGACGGCAAAACCTGCAAACAGGTAATAACAGACCACCGCAGGTGTGGCCATGATGACGGTGTTTACCCCCAGGGTGGTGATCCCGCCGAACTGGAACAGAACACCCTGGAGCAGAAGCGCAATAAGAATGGATGGAAACGCAACCCAACCCAGCATCAGTCCAAGTATCCCGTTAAGAACCAGATGGGCGCTTGACGGCCCGATGGGCACATGAATCAGGGACGCCACAAAAAAAGCGGCCGACAAAATTGCGGCCTTCGGGATTTTATCCTCTTCAAGTTTTTTCAAGCCGATGGCAGTGCCGGCCAATGCCAGCGTAATTCCGGCCCCTAAAACCGGGGCGGAAAGAACACCTTCAGAAATATGCATAATATCTTCTCACCATTAATAGCTATCCGGCCGGACTGCTGAAAACAACCCGGCCGGAAATCAGTAAAAGCACTATTTTGTTTTCCAGTCTTCGAATTTTACCCATATAACAGCACCCAATTCAACACCCTTGTCCTGTCCATCCGCCTTAAGGGTGAAATCAGCTTCATTGAGCGCTGCAAATCCCCACCACCCAGCCCTGGGTGCAGCATAGGTAAAAACGCCGTTTGCATCAGCCTTGATGGTCTGGGTAACCATATAATCGGTGGGGGCTTCGGATTTGCCGTCTTCGTTGTAATATTCCACTTCAACTTCTGCAAAGGGCACAGCCTGGCCGTCTAATTTAACAATACCCTGGAACACGTTGCCTTTATACTGGGCAAACGGTTTTGACAAAGGAACGATTTCGGTTTTCAGACCGATCTCTTCGTCCCATCCTTCGTCATCACCAAACGCGGTGACCACAGTTTTTGTATAATGAATGATAAAGCAGTCTTCGGCAGGTTCCCAGTAGGGTACCGGCTCCATGTAAAACATGTAGACACCGGGTTTTTTGATTTTGTAATCGGTTTTCCAGGCTGTATGGTCCATAATTTGGGCCTGTTTGAGCGTCCCTAACAGATCTTGTTCCTGACCGTTGGCACGTACGGCAAAGACCTTGGGTTTGACCAGTTCCATTCCAATCTGTTCAAAGGGATGGGAAAAAGAGGCTGTAAGGTGAACGGTACGGTCTTCATCCGGCATGACCATGTTGTCCGAAGGGATAACCATGCCGTAGTGCGCCTGGACACTTACGGCAGCAAACATAAGTGCAGCAAACATGAGCCCTGATGCGATCAGTGTTTTTTTCATTAGTTTTTTCTCCTGTAACTTCCTAAATTTTTATAAAATACGCACAACAGCGTTGCCGGTAAAAGTCTAAACCTTCTTGGCCGGGTCCGGAAAAAAACCAATGAAATTTAATCTGAACCACAGGCTTCATGCCTGCATTAAGATTTTCAATTTTTTATATTAAAAAAACGATTGAATCAATGGGAAATATTATAAAAGGATACGTTGTGCCTAATTGTATTCATAGGTGTAGGGCGTTTCCTGGTGGCTGATACTCAGCAAAGTTTCCAGGGAGCCCGAGGCTGCCCTGATGCCGGCATATTCGGCTGCCAGGGAGAGAAGGTCCGTCTGGGTGGTGTCACTGTTGATGTAGTCGGCCAGACTGGTGCTGCCGACTTTTTCCTGAAGGTCATCGGTAAAATCTAAAATTTCATTGTTTGCCGTTAAAGCGGTGAACGTCCGGGAGAACTCGCTGTTTGCATTTAACAGATTTTCAAGGTCATTGCTGCCTGTAAAGCTGTTCTTAACTTCAATTTCATTGTCGCTGTTCAGGGACAATGAAACCTTTTGGTCAGAATCGATGCCCAGTTCTTCCATGGCTGATGCCAGCAGGGTGCTTACGGTTTCTTCCTGGTCGGATGCAGCTGTTTGAAAATCCGACAGGGTCAGTGTGCCTGTTGCCGGAAGCCCAATGGATTCCCGATTGGTTGCGGCCACAGCTTCCGGCGACAGCGTTACTGTGTCTGTACCTGCGGATGTGCCGGTACTTGATTCATCAATACCTGTGTTCGTGGTCGAGGTGTTTGACAAAAGGCCGGAAAGGCTGGTCCCGGCATAGGAACTGAGGCCTGAATAATTACTATATATGGATGTCATGATGTTTTCCTTTGTTGCATGATATGATCATTGTTCCCCTACCATGCTTCTTGGGAAAAGCAAGTCCTGTGCCTCTATTAAATGGAAATGTAATGCTTTGATTTATAAATATTATTTTCTTATTTGA
Organism: uncultured Desulfobacter sp.; assembly: GCF_963665355.1. Taxonomy (GTDB): domain Bacteria; phylum Desulfobacterota; class Desulfobacteria; order Desulfobacterales; family Desulfobacteraceae; genus Desulfobacter. The sequence continues at coordinate 5,494,323 of NZ_OY762229.1, read as the reverse complement.
CGTGTTCCATGCTTTTTTAAAACGGTAAAGATTGCCTGATTGCCGGCAACTTTTGCCGTTGTTTGTTTTGATTCAGGCAATCAACAGGCGAATAATATTTTTGTCATCTTTTCTGGCGTATTGAACGTCTTTTGCAATCTGTTTGATTAAAAAAATTCCAAGTCCGCCGGGATTGCGGTCTTTAATATCTGCAGAAATATCCGGGTCTTTTTTTTCAAGGAGGTTGAACGCCACGCCATTGTCTGAAATTTCCAAAAAAATGCCTTGGTCTGTGGATGTTACACCGACCTCAATGAAACCATTTTTTCGGTCTTTGAGCCCGTACGATACGATATTGACGACTATTTCTTCAATGATCAGATTAAGCTTGAACCAGTTTTTGTCAGTTAGTTTTTCCGTATGAATTTTTTCGCTAATATAGTTCTGGATTTTGATAACTGATTCAATCTCGGGCTTAAATATTTTTTTTTTCATTGAATACACCTGCCATTGAACCTGTCTGCCAAATTTGTCTGACTGCCCGGCCCGTGAATTACCGGGATTCAGGAATCGGTAACTTTGCTTTTTGCCTCAGTAAGATCGCTGTAAATATTCATAAATACGTTAAAGCCGGCCATTTCAATTATTTCGTGGACGTTATCGTTAGCATTGCAAAGGCAGAACTGTCCGTCATCGTATAGCTGTTTGGTGATAACGATCAAAATTCTGAGCCCGGCACTGCTGATGTATGTTGTTTTTTCAAGGTCAAGAATGATATGCTTCTCGCCCTGGTCAATGAGGTCAATCAGGGCGCCTTCCAGTCCATCTGAAGTTATCGCATCAATTTTTCCGGATACCGCTACGATTGAAAAATTGTCTTGTTTTTGAATTTGGATACCAATATCCATGGGCCGGGTTCCTTTTTAACGAATTATTAATATTTCGTATTTGTCATACCTTTTTTGCATTAAGACTTCAACCCCAAACCATTCAGGCTGAAGTGTTGCGTCTTTTTTAACGCCGTGAACCTGATCAATAATGTGTTGTCCTGCCAATCGCTGGAAATAGGTTTAAATATGCAGTACACAACTGTTCCTTCGTTGACAATTCTTTGGGATTAATCTAAATATGTGATACCTGCAAACGAAAAAGCTCATCTCAACACTGTGTGTTGAACAAATATCACAAAAACTGGTGAATGCCTGAAATGTATAACATCTTGTTATGTTAGATCTGTTTTGAAATTAACCTGTGGTGTTTTGGCGGGGTTCACAATAATTACGTGCAACTCAGGGTGGTATAATGGTCTTGTTTCAAAGAATACGTCATGTTTTTTTACTAATTCTTTTCACAGCAATTTCGCTTTTTCTTGCCGCCTGCGGCGGAAAAGAAACGCCAAAACCTCAGCCCCAATGGGTTTACAAACCTGAAAGTGTTGAAATAAGTTATAAAACAGCCCCAATGCTTAACGAATTTCAAGGAACGTCCCATGTTCTTCAGCTCGTGATTTATCAGTTGGACAGTGTAAATAAATTTCAAGAATTGTCAGCGTATAAAGACGGTTTAATTAAGTTGCTTAAGGCACAGAACTTTGATTCAAGTGTTACATCAATTCAAAAGATATTTCTTGATCCGGGAAAATCAGGCAAAATAGTATTTGACAGGGCTGAGAAAAGCCGCTGGGTTGCATGCGCAGCCGGTTTTTTTGATTTACAGCCGGGAAGATCCACCTGCATTCTTGAGATTCCTTACAAAATAGAAAAAAAGGGAATGATTTTTTTTAAGAAAGATGTCGCGGTTATCCCTGACTTGAAAATTAATCTGACCTTAACCGCCCACGACATTAAAGGAATCATACCCGATGAATAGACCTGAAAAACAGATTTTCTGGCATCAGGGCCTTTTCCTCCAGCCCCATCATTTTCAGCAGAATGATGGTTTTTTCAAGTCTCTGCTCACGCCTTACAATTACTACCAGACACCGTATTTCTGGGGGTGCGGTCATATTCATATCCAGGAAACAGCCCTTGGGAACAGATTGCTGGAAATTGATTCCTGTGAGCTGATTTTTCAGGATGGAACATGGGTGAAATGCCCTGAGAACGCCGTAATTCGTCCCAGATCCTTCGAAGATCTTTCCTTTGATGTGGAAAAAGACAGCCCTGTCACAGTTTATCTTGGAATAAAAAAATACAATCCTTACGGCAAGAATGTGACGTCGCTTGATTCGGCCGACAGCACCGAATCTGTCGCCACCCGGTCCATTTCATATGTCGAGCCCGAGAGCGTCAAGGAGACCCATGCAGGCGGCGATCCTGCAGATATCAGAAAAATAGATCATTTCGTAAAAATATTCTGGGATCATGAAGTGGACACATACAGGGATTATCTTATGATTCCCGTATGCTGCCTTGAATTAAAGGATGATGCCGTGGGTCTGTCAAGGACCTATGTTGCACCGACCTATCTGATATCCGGGTCCGATATCGTGATGAGTATCCTTAAAAATTTAAGGGAAAATATAATTTCACGATGCAGGGTGTTTGAATCCTTTAAATTCTCCCAGGGTTTTACTTCCGATTTTGATGCCCATTTTTTACCCCACCTCCTTGTTTTAAGCGCCCTGAACAGGTCTTTGCCTGTTATCAACCACATTATCGAGGTTGAAACGATTCATCCCCATGCCGCCTATTGCGCCCTAAGGCAGATGGTTGGTGATTTAAGTACCTTTACCGACCGGATCAATGCATTAGGGCAGCTTAAAGACGGGATGCCGCTGCTGCCTGAGTATGACCATGAGGCGTTGTATAAGTGCTTTGACGATGCCCAGACCCTGCTTGGCGAACTGCTCCGGGGAGTCTCCATCGGCGGCGAAAGTATTTTTACCATGGCCCGGGAGGATACCCGCTTTACCGTTAAAATTCCGGCAGAGGAATTTAAAGATTCTTATATGTACTTCCTTGTGTTGAAAACCGGGGAGGACCAGGAGAGAATCATCAATGAGATACACAATCTTGCCAAAATGGCCCCGCCGGGACAGATAGAAAATATGATTTCACGGGCGTTGCCGGGAGTTCCCTTAAAGCACCGCCTGGTGCCTCCGCCGGGTATGCCCAAGCGTGCAGGATCATTTTATTTCAGAATTGATTCCAAGCACCATTTATGGAGTGAAATAAAGCAATGGGGAGACATATGCCTTTTCTGGGATAATGCGCCAGAGGATGTATCAATAGAAATTGTGATTTCGCAAATTTAAAGGTAGTGGATTCATGAAACCCTCCTGTGTTGACTGTGTCACTGAACTTATGGCCTATACCTATCATCTGGCGGATCAGCTTCAGGTTGAGACCGTGGACTATGAACAGGTGCTTACAGGTTATCAGCAGCTGATTGAGCGGGCCAGGACAAAGGCAAAGGCAGCTGGCATTTCAAAATCGTTGTTTGACCAGGCATTGTTTCCTGTTTTCGCATGGATTGATGAGACACTTCTTGCAACCGGCTGGAATCAGAAAAATGAATGGATAAGAAATTCACTGCAAAAAAAATATTTTAATACGACCAATGCCGGCACAGAGTTTTTTGAACGGATAGAAAAAATCACAGAAAGTGAAAAAGACCTTCTGGAGGTGTATGATTACTGCCTGGCTTCGGGGTTCAAAGGATCTCTTTACCAGCCCCACCAGGCTGACGCCCTTGACGGCATCAAACGGGCTACCCGTAAGAAAGTGACCGGTTTGGAAGATGAACAGATCCCGGACACTCTTTTCCCCGATGCCGGGGATACACTGCCCTGCAGACGCCTTAAACGGAAACGGTGGAAGGGGCTGGCAGACCTCACCTCGGTCCTTGTACTGCTGCCTGTGGTTCTGTTTTTTTTGTTGTATTATATTTTTAACCTTCGGCTGACTCAATTGGTTAATAACTCCGGACTATTGAATTGATTCAATTACAGATAAGATGAAAAAATTTTTTAAATTTCTTTTTTATTGTTTTCTGATCCTGCTGGTGTTGTGCTTTCTTTTCGCTGCCGGATACTGGGCCGTGGAGATCAAGGGATGGTCCTGGTGGATTGCCGGCGTTCTGGTCGCCTGTATGTCCGGGGTTATTTTTGCCTTTGTTGCGATGAAGAAATTTTTAATCCGCAGGAATGAAAAAAAATTTGTCCAGTCGGTTATCAATGAAGAAACAGCTGTTCCGGCTGCAGAATCAACCGCTCTGGATCTCAGTTTAAAGCAGGCCGAGGATCAGTGGAAAACGTCCATTGCCAAACTGCAAAAATCGCATCTAAGGCGGTTCGGCAACCCTGTTTATGTTCTGCCCTGGTATATGATCATGGGGGAATCCAGATCCGGCAAGACCTCGGCCATTAAAAATTCAAACTTAAGTTCAGCCCTGACCGATGTGAGCTCTGCCACCATCGTGGCAGGAACAAAAAACTGCGACTGGTGGTTTTTGGAACAGGCCGTGGTGCTGGACACTGCCGGCCGGTACACCATCCCCATTGAAGAGGAACAAGATAAAAAAGAGTGGGGTGCTTTTTTAGCCCTTCTTGCAAAATATCGAAAAAAAGAACCGGTCAACGGCGTCATCGTGGCCGTGGCAGCTGATTCGCTTCTCAACGAAGATCAGGTCCTGTTGAGCGAAAAAGCCAAAAGCATCCGTCAGCGGATCAACCAGATGATGCGGGTCTTGGGTGCCATGTTCCCTGTCTATCTTCTGGTCACGAAAATGGATCTTGTAAACGGGTTTACGGATTTTTGTGACCACATTCCTGACCTCAGATATGACCAGGTCATGGGCTATGCAAACAGTGACAACGACACAGACGGCTTAAAGGTGCTGGACCAGTGCATGACATCCGTGTCCGGCCGGATAAGAGAACTGCGATCCCTTTTTGTCCATAACCGGATCAATAATTTCGCCATCTCTTTTTCCGGGGAATTCATGAATTTAAAGCCCGGGCTCGAGGCCTATGTCAGCCAGTTGTTTGCCGAGGATATTTATCAGGCCACCCCCTTGTTCAGGGGGGTCTACTTTTCCAGTGCCACCCGCAAAGGAATGCCCGGATCTGATTTTTTGAAAACAGCAGGCATCACCTACAGCAATGATGCGGCATTGGACCGGAACAAAGGCTTTTTCCTGAGAAGTTTTTTTAACGCAGTCCTGCCCAAGGACAGGAATGTATTTAAGCCTTTGTCGGAATTTATCATGTGGCGAAGAACCACAATAAGCCTGACCATTTTTTCTTTGTGCCTGCTCTGCCTTGCCATCAGCGGGGTTCTTGCCTTTTCCTACGTTAACAATGCAAAGGCTATAAGTGCTGTCGATAGATCCGCTTTCCAACAAAAGGAATTTTCCGGAACCGGGGCGCGTATTCTTTATTACGACCGGATCAGGGCACAGATCCAGAACCTGGAATCAGCCAATCGCGGATGGGTTCTGCCAAGGCTTGGGCTTCATCACAGCCTTGTTCTTGAAAACAAATTAAAAGACCGCTTTGTACAGGACGTTAGGACGCACCTGATTGATCCCCTGGATGATCAGTTTTATGAAAGTGTATCAGCTTTAAAGGGAGCTGTGTCCGACGAAGAGGTGGTGAACAATGCGGCCTATGCCGTCCAGAGAATCATGATTCTGGAAAAAGCACTGGAGAAGGACACCCTTCCGGACATCAGGACTTATGTGGAGAGCATGCGGCCTGTTGTACCGCCCCTTGATCCGGGATTGCCCGGCACAGATCTGCCTTGCCTGGCCGCAGTCCATTATGCATATCAGGAGTGGAGCCAGGATAAGACCTTGACCGGGAAAAAGCTGGATATGTTCCGGAAAATACTATCCCGGGTCACGATGCAGGGTGATAATTTTGAATGGCTTGTCAGCCGGTGGGTCAGCCGGACCCCGGGGGTTGATCTATCCGCATTTATTAAAGGATACCAGATCAATACCGAGGCCCTAAACCGGCCGACAGATATCAAAGGGGCCTTTACACGCCCGGGCCGCCGGGAGATTAAATCCTTCCTTGACATGATTGAAATTGCGTATAGGGATAAACCGGCCTTTTCCCGGATGGAAAACAGATTCTGGGCATGGTATGCCAAAGAATTTTACCGTTCCTGGTATGATTTCGCAGCATCGTTTCCGACAGGCATAAACTGGGACACCATTGTGGATAACTGGCAGGATCTTGGTGCTTTGATGACAACGGTCCAGAATCCCTATTTTCTTTTATTGGAAAAAATGGGTCAGGAGTTTGAATGGTTCCGGGACGAAGCAGGTTCAGTGCGTCCGGATTCTGAACCTGCCTGGGCGAAGACCGTTGCCATGCTCAAGGAGATCAAAACCCTGGCCAAAACGGAACAGAAAAAGAAAGAAGGTTCTTTTCTGGCCAAGCTTTCCATGACAAAGGAAAAAATTACGGACGCCCTGGACAAATCTCCGGCAAAGATCCTCAAAGATGCCGGTCTCCAGGAGGACGCGGATCTGGAATACAAAATGCAGCTGGCACAGGTCTGGAATACCTACCTGGGACATCTGGCAACACTGTCCGCGGCAGGTGCTTATACTGAAAAATGCTTTCACATGTTCTCGGATTTATTCAAGGCATTGTCGGATCCCGGAAAAGAGCAGGCTCCGTTTAACCTGACCTACAACAGCCTGCTCCAGCTGGATGCCTTTTTTAAGTCCACCAATACCTCACCGGTTATCTTTCAACTGGTCAAGGGCCCTTACGATTATATGACCACCTACGCCGTTGCCAAAAGTGCCCTTTATCTGCAGGGCAAATGGGAGGAGATCGTATTAAGCACCGCCTTAAATACAGATCCTGAAAAATACTATGCCACCATGTTTGACAAAAGCTCCGGGGCAATCTGGCAGTTTATAAACGATGAGGCCGCCGCCTTTATCGGACAAACGAAAACCGGCTTTGGTGCCGCAACAGCTTTTGGCTTAAAGCTGCCCTTCAACAACCTGTTTTTCAGGCTTTTAAATAAGGGCGAGCAGCTTAAACTTGAAAAGCAGGACGAATATTCTGTTGACCTTACCACCCTGCCCACCAGCGTTAACGAAGACGCGAAGATAATGCCATACTCCACAACGCTTCTCATGGAGTGTGCTGGGGAAAAAACAGCTTTGATCAATAACAATTTCCCTGAAACCCAGACATTTGTCTGGCGGCCGGACACCTGCGGCGATGTTTCCCTTGCCATTCAGTTCGGCGACTCCTGGCTTGAGAAAAGATATAAAGGACGCTTGGGGTTTGCACAGTTTCTGTACGATTTCAAAGACGGCACCCATAGCTTTGATCCAACGGATTTTCCTGAGTACAAGGGTTTTCTGGTCAATAACAACGTGACCCGGATTTTTGTCTCCTACGATATCAATGGGATTGAGCCTGTTCTGGAATTTCTGGAACGGCGCCCGCCTTCGGTGCCGGAGGTTATTTTTTCCAGATATGTCTCCCCAAAAGGAAAATATCCGCTGTCTGAAAAGGAAATGGCCCGGCAGGATTCCCCGGTTCAACCAGATACTGCCCAGGCGTTGTTGAAAGACAGGTATGCCGTTATACTTGAAACAGTTCCCATGGAGGTTAATTCAGGCGCCCTTGTAAAACCCACATCATCGGTCTTTTCCCTGACGTGCAAAGATAAGGTGATCAAGTTTGAAAATTTCAATTACCCGGATACCATCGACTTTGACTGGGTGCCGGATACCTGCGGAAAAGTTTTGATTTATATCTATTTTCCGGGTGTTACCCTGCTTAAGGAGTATCCGGATTTTCTGGCCTTTGCAACGGATTTTAAATATCACTCCAAAACCTTTTTCAGTGATGACTTCCCTGGTCAGGAAACGCAATTTGAAAATATGGGGCTGATATCCCTTACCCTGTCTTATATATTTGCGGGGGATCTGCCCAAACTTAACATTCCCAAAGAAAAATGGGCAAAACCCTTATCCCCGGTATTGAATGAGGCCGGCCCCGGCCCGGCTGAAGATAAAACCAAAAATGATGATAAACAGAAAAGTTCTTCACCTTCACAGGAGGACAAAGCTGAACCGGCCCCTGTCCTGCCCCCGCAATCCCCGCTGGGGGACAATGGCTGGGTTGCCGGCCAGAATATCAATAATTTTACAATTCAAATCATGATGGGCTTTGAAAAACCGGGAGTTGAAAAGTTTGCCCGGGATAATGACCTGAAAGGCCCGGGAGCTATTTACGAAAATCAGCTCAACGGACGTAAAATGTACAGCCTGATATGGGGATCATTTGAAACCTATCAACAGGCCCTGCAGGCCAAAGAGAGTCTCTCGGCTTCGGCATCCAGACATTCGCCCTGGATAAGGCGGTTCGGATCAATTATGAAAGAAATAGAGTAGATTATGCAATTAGAAACCCTGGGTACAAGTCCCATATCAGAAGATGCGCCGGCAGGCAAGGATGTCCGGTATGAGCCTGATTTTGAGGCCCTGTCCGCAGAGATTGCAAAGCTCGGATCTCCCACGGCAGTTTCCGCTGTGGACTGGGACATCGTGATTGACCTGTCTTCCCGGATTCTTGAAACCCAGTCAAAGCATCTGCAGGTGGCGGCATACCTCAATTACGGCCTGATCAAGAAGAGCGGATGGGACGGCTTGAGCCAGGGCGTTCACATTTTTAAGGAGCTTCTGGAACATTTCTGGCCTACGTTGTTTCCTCCCCAAAAAAGAATGAAGGGCAGGGTGGGCATTGTTGTCTGGTGGGTTGAAAAAATAAGCGCGTATCTTGATGGGGCACAAGGTGTCGTCTGGAACACTGAAAAACGCAGCAGTCTGATGGGTGATCTTGATGCCATTGACAGATTTTTGTCTGAAAATGTGGATGATGCGCCTCTTCTTCTTCCCATGATACGAAAGGTTTCAGATCTCATTGAAGAGGACGCGCCGGTTCAACCTGAACCTGAGCCTCAACCAGATCCGGAACCGGAATCTGCCCCCCAACCTGAGCCGGAGCCAGGCTCCAGGCCTGAACCCGAAGGACCTGCCGCACCGGCGCCGGTTGATGGACCCGTGAAGCCTGTCCGGGCGGTGACGCCACCTCCTTCACCATCCCCTGGGGCCCGGGCAGTACAGGAAACAGCAACTGATCCCGAAGATCTGCTGGATCAGGGGTTAGACTGCCTTGGCAGGGCTGCCAACGGCTTTAGGGGTGAAAACATATATAATCCTGTGCCCTACCGGCTGAGCCGGATTTCGGCCTGGACCGATATTAACGAACTGCCGCCGGCAACAGGCGGAAAGACTTTGATAGAGCCGCCGGACAGTGACATTATCGCCGGCATTAGAAGCCTTTATGATGCAGGCAGCTGGGCCGATCTTGCTGAATCCTGCGAAGACAAGGTCAGGCAGTTCCTTTTCTGGCTGGATTTAAGCCGGTATGTGTCTGAAAGCATGGAAAAACTTGGTGCCGCCCAAGTGTCAAGAACCATTGACGCCGAGACACGCGTTTTTGTTCAAAATCTTAAAGGGATTGAAACCCTGGCTTTTGCCGACGGTACCCCCTTTGCCGACAACGCCACCCGTGAGTGGATCAGGCAGATCAGTGAAGGCCCCGGCACTGCAAGCCGTCAGACCGCACCTGGTGCTGATGAAACCCGGGTTGACGTGGGCCAAGCCGTGGACCAGGCAACCGCATTGATCCGGGAAAACAAACTGGATGAGGCGTTGTCTCTTTTTAAAGCGAGCTTAAGCCGTGCCGGATCCACGCATGAAAAATTTTTATGGAAGACAGGTCTGTTACGGGTGCTTGTCGGGTCCAAACAGACCAGAATCGCTGCTGTTTACGCCTGCGATATTCTTGAAATTATTGACAGGTACAGTCTTGACGATTGGGAGCCCCACCTTTCGGTTGAGGCCATGTCCCTTGCCCTGACAAGTTTAAGGCTTGAAGAAAAAGATGAAAATGACGCCCTGATACAGGGGCTTATAAAAAGGGTATCCCTGCTTGACCCGGTTCAGGCACTGACTTTAGTCTGAATATATAAAATTAAAAGGAGACCATCTTATGGCCAAGGAAGCATCTGTTGCACCAAAGGAGAGGGTTAACATTGTTTATAAACCAGCCACGGGCGATGCCAAGGAAGAGATTGAACTCCCCTTGAAGGTTCTTGTGATGGGTGATTTTACCAATGCTGCGGATGAAACCATTCTTGAGGACAGAAAAACCATCAATGTCGACAAAGATAACTTTAATGATGTTCTCAATTCCTACAACATTAAACTTGACGCCAGCGTTAAGAGCAAATTGTCCGATGAAGACGAGGACATGGCCGTGAGTCTGAAGTTTAATGCCATGAAGGATTTTAATCCCGACGCCATTGTGGAACAGGTCCCTGAACTGAAAAAACTGGTGGAATTGAGAAATGCCCTGAAGGCCGTAAAAGGTCCGCTGGGGAATGTGCCCGAGTTTAAGAAAAAACTCAGCGCGCTTGTTTCCGATGACGGGGCAAGGGACAGGATACTCAAAGAGCTTGGAATCCAAGAATAGGGGGGTATGAGTAATGCCGGAAGAAAAAAAACAGGAATCACAGGAACAGCAGGTTTCCGCAACGGAAGAGATGTCCCTTTTGGATGAGATCGTCCAGGCCACCCGCCTCAAGCCCGAGGACGAGGGGTACGACACCACCAAACAGGGGATTCAGGCCTTTATTGACGAGCTTCTCAAGCCCGAGCGCAAAGGCATGAAAATCAGCAAGGATCTCATTGATGAGATGATGGCCGGTATTGACGCCAAACTGAGCATGCAGGTCAATGAAATTCTGCATAACCAAGAGTTTCAAAAACTGGAATCCTCCTGGCGATCTTTAAAGTATCTGGTGGATCATACGGATTTCAGGGAAAATACCCGCATTGAGATACTCAATGTGTCCAAACAGGATCTTCTTGATGACTTTGAAGATGCACCTGAAGTCGTGAAATCAGGCCTTTATAAACAAGCATATACGGCTGAATACGGCCAGTTCGGCGGCCAACCCTACGGCCTTATGGTGGGAAATTATGAGTTCGGGCCAGGACCCCAGGACATTGCGTTGCTCCAGAATATCGCAGCCGTGTCAACCATGTCCCATGCGCCCTTTATCAGCGCAGCCGGGTCCAGTTTTTTCGGTCTGGACAGTTTTAACGAGCTTCCCAATCTTAAAGATTTAAGTTCCATCTTTGACGGCCCCCAATATGCCAAATGGCAGTCGTTCAGGGAATCCGAAGACTCCCGAAATATCGGTCTGACTGTTCCCCATTTTCTTTTAAGGCTGCCCTACGGATCAAATACGGTTCCCACCAAAAGTTTTGATTTCAATGAGGATGTCACCGGCGGGAATCAAAATTTTCTGTGGGGCAATGCCGCCTTTGCCTTTGCTTCCAGAATGACTGAAAGCTTTGCCAAATACCGGTGGTGCGCCAATATTATCGGTCCCCAGGGGGGCGGTGCTGTTGAGGACCTTCCCTTGTATCAATATGAATCCATGGGAAGTATTGAGACCAAAATCCCCACGGAAATCATGCTTTCGGAAAGACGTGAATTTGAACTTGCCGAGGAGGGGTTTATCGGCCTGACCATGAGAAAGGGCAGTGACAATGCCGCGTTCTTTTCCGGAAATTCCGTACAAAAGCCCAAGAAATTCGCCAATACCGAGGAGGGTAAGGCAGCTGAGCTCAACTATAAGCTGGGCACCCAACTGCCGTACAATTTTGTTGTCTCACGGCTGGCCCATTACATGAAGGTGATCCAGCGGGAGAATATCGGCACATGGAAGGAAAGAAGCGAGCTGGAAGATGAACTCAATACCTGGATCAGGCAATATGTGTCCGACCAGGAGAAACCGGGGCCGGGGGTGCGCAGCCGGCGGCCGTTGAGAAAAGCGGAAATTGAAGTCAATGACGTTCCGGGAGAGCCCGGCTGGTACCAGTGTTCTTTAAAACTGCAGCCCCATTTCAAGTACATGGGGGCATCGTTTACCCTGTCCCTGGTCGGCAAACTTGATAAAGCATAACGGGCTGATGACTTAAAGGATCCAGGACGCACTCCTGATTCATCCTTTGGGTCTAACCACATAACAAAAGGAGAAATTCACCATGGCAATGACATCCTATATTAAAATTACCGGAAAAGAGCAGGGGGAGCTTAAGGGCGACTGCATCCAGGCGGGAAGAGAAGAGCTGATTATGGTATACGGGTTCGATCACAAGGTTGAAATCCCCAGAGACCCGCATTCAGGGCTTCCCACAGGACAAAGAATCCATCTGCCCTATGAGATTACCATTAACAAGGGCAAATGCTCTCCACAGCTTTTTCAGGCATGCTGCACCGGTGAGCAGGTGGACACGGAACATAAATTTTTCCGCATCAATGACAAAGGCAAGGAAGAGCACTATTTCACCATTAAGTTGACAAACGCCATTATTGTCAGCATGCAGGAGTACAATCCCCTGACTTTTATCGAGGAAAACAAGCCTTACAAAGATATGGAAAAAATTGCAATGACCTATGAATCAATTGCCTGGGTCCAGGAGATTGATGGGGTTGAGTCTGAGGACTCATGGGCAAAACCCAATGAGTAAATAGTGTTTGAACGAAAAGTCACCCATCTGCGGCGTTGCAGGAAAATATGCAATCCTCACATACTTGAGTATGCTCCGGTTGCATATTTTCCTGCGCCTTGCATCTGGGCAACTTTTCGTCCAAACACGGGTTTACGCTCAGGCACTGAATAGTGTTTTAAAAAACTATGTAACTACATAAGGGGGCGAAGAACTTAAACTTTTTTCGCCTCCGTTTCCAAAGGATTTGAAAAAGAGATCTGAAAAAAGGGATCTGCAATGCCTCAACTCACACTGCTTGAGCGGGTTGACGCCCTTGAAACACGGCTTGATACATCCGGTAAAACCCCGGCTGAAATCGAGATCCGATCAATCCTGACCAATCTTGGCAAACTGCTGAACACCTGCAGCGGCAATGTCCGGATTGATCTTGACCTGGGCATGCCCAACCTGACCGAATACTCCGAGGACTCAATCACTGTCATGATGGAGAAGATCAATAAATCCATTGTCCGGCTTGTAAGCAGGTATGAACGGCGGTTGTCCGGGGTCAAGGTGCAAACCCAGGCGGACCATGGCAATGTGCTGGGTGTCTACTTTACCCTGGAAGGCTTTTTGCCCCGCCATGGGGAGCTGCCGGTTTTTTTCAGGGGAAAGGTGAACCCCGGTGGCCGGATTACGATATCAAGCTGATTTTAAATTAAACATCTTTTCAGGGACCGGCAGGGAAGAATTAATTGTACAATAAATATTACAAGAATGAACTGTCCAAGCTCAGGGAACTTGCAAAAGAGTTTGCCATGGCCCATCCGGCAACGGCGCCCATGCTCAGCAGTGAATCCGTGGACCCGGATGTGGAGCGCCTGCTTGAAGGCACGGCCTTTCTGACCGGCCATCTTTACCATAAAATTGACGATGATTTCCCCGAAATCATCCACGGCCTCATGGACATGGTTTATCCCCATTACCTTAAGCCTGTCCCAAGTATTTCCATCATCACGTTTTTACCAAAACCGGCACTTTTGGAAACCATTAAGGTACCCTGGGGCACATTGCTCTCCTCAAAGGAGAAAGATGGCCTTAAATGCCGGTTTCAAACCTGCTTTGACCTTGACGTGCATCCGGTGAGAATCATATCAGGAAAGAGTCTTGTTACTGAAAACAGCCGCAAAATTGTTCTTAGTTTTGAACTTGCGGGAATTTCCCTGGGCCAGTGGCGTCCGGAGGGGTTATCCTTTTTTCTGTCCGGGTCATATTCGAAGGCTTCCAGTCTTTTTGCCTGTTTTACCCGGTTTCTTTCACATATAAAGATCAGTTGTCCCAAGGCAGCACATTCCCATGTTTTGCCGACACTTTCTCTTAAATCCATGGGATTTGACCGCTCCAACAGTATTTTTTCCTATCCGGCCCAGTCGTTCTCCGGTTTTTCACTGCTCCAGGAGTATTTTTTCTTTCCCCAGAAATTTTTATTTTTTAACCTGTCAGGACTGGGCAGCTGGAAGAATCGTCCGGATGTTAACCGGTTTGATATTGAATTTGAATTCAATGACACGCCGTTTGAATTCCCGGCAGTGTCAGCGGACAATTTTTCTTTGTCTTCCATCCCGGCCATTAACTATTTTCCGTTTGAGGCCGAACCTGTTGTGCTTGACCATACCAAGGAAAAGGTTAAGGTGCGGCCCTCCTCAAAAACAGGTTCCGGATATCAGATTTACAGTGTGGACAGGGTGACCGGGTACCGCCAGGGAAGTGTTACGCCCATTGAGTACTCTTCCATGGATAATTTCAGGCTGGAGGGGCATTCGGGATTTTATTACAAGGCGTCCAGGCAGTTTTCCCCCATCACCAACCAGTTTGAGATGTTTTTAGCCGTAAGCTATGGAAAAGAACAAACCGAGTATCGCCAGGAAACCCTGACCATTGATCTGACCTGTACCAACGGGGGGCATGCAGAAAAGCTTATGCCGGGGGATATCTGTGAACACACCTCCAACTCTCCGGAACTTTTGAATTTTAAAAATATCACATCCCCAACTGTCAGTGTAGATCCTCCCCTGGAAGGTGACACCCTCTGGCGGCTGTTGTCCCATGTTTCCCTTAACCTGCTCTCCCTGGAAGACGCCAAAAGCCTTAAAGAGCTGCTGTCACTTTACATTTTCCAGGACAGCCGGGATAAAGCCATGGTTACGGCAAACCTGAAACGGATCAACAGCATCACAGAATTTAAAATTGAAAAGGAGGATCGGCTGATCCGCGGCATGGTGGTCCGGGGTGAAAAAATAGTTATCTCGGTAACCAAAGAAGGATTTGCATCCTTGGGGGATGTTGTGGTGTTCGGGGCTGTCATCGACGAATTTTTTTCACGATACAGCAGCATCAACTTCTATACGAGATTGATTTTAAATGAAACCATTTCAGGAGAGTCTTTTTCATGGCCGCCGAGGATAGGAAACAAGATTCTCAAATAACAGACCTGTTGACGGAAAGGCCGGGCGCCTTTTCCTTTATTCAGGCCCTTCGTCTTCTGATCAAGGAGGTAGGTCTCAGGGAAAGCTGCAACGGCGGTGAAATCACCAGAAACGAAATCCTTGAAAAACTTATCCGGATCAGGCCTGAACTTTCTTTGACCTTTCCGGGCACGGATATGGCCGGGGTTGAGAAGCTTGACCATGAACCTTCCCGGTTTTTGATTAACGCAACCTTTCTTGGCCTTTACGGCGCATCTTCACCTCTGCCTACGTTTTACACCGAGGATCTCATTGAGGAACGCAGCGAAGGCAAAAGCATCAAGCGCGATTTTATCGACATCATTAACTATGGCATTTATACCCTGTTTTTCAGGATTTGGAGCAAGCACCGGCTGTTTTACAGATTGTGCGAAGAACAAGACCAGGACGCCGTTAATCTGATTTACTGCTTGTTGGGGCTTGAAAATAAAGGCGTCCGCACCAGGGTTTCCAATATAAATAAATTTTATCGGTATACCGGCCTTGCCATGCAATTCCCAAGGTCTGCAGAAGGGCTGGTATCCATTCTGGAAGATTGTTTTAACCTGAAAGGCAGAGTTGAGGTCAACCAGTGTACATTCAGAACCGTGGCCATCCCTGAAGATCAGTATGCATTGCTGGGCAAATCCTGCTGCACCATCGGAGAGGATCTGGTGCTTGGTCACTGGGTCGCCGATATGAGCGGAAAATTTCAGATTGTAATTTCAGATGCGGATCCCTGCACCCTGCATGCGTTGCTGCCGGATCAGCCTTTGTTCACCCAGTTCAGGCAGATGGTTGATTTTTATGTGAATCAGCCCCTGGAGTGGGAGCTTGTGATCGAACCGGTCCAGGATTTGATAGAAACTGTTCAGCCGGGCAGTTCAAGCTGGTCCAGCCTTGGATGGAACACCTGGCTTGCCCCTGACATGGCGGGCACTGGCCCCCAAAGGGCCGTAACGTTTAAGGCTGCCGGATATTAATTATCATACAACCTATTAGGAGGACAAATATGGTGAATGTCGATACAAAATCTTTGCTTCTTCACTTGAATGATTTTTGCACCAACACGCTCCAGACCGGGGCTGGCCTGTGCGTTTCAAGAACACATTATGAAGTGACAGTGGAGCATTTCATCCTCAAGCTGACCGAGGATTCCCGATCGGATATCTCGTTGATTTTCCAGCAGTTTGACATTGAACCCGGTGCTGTCCAAAAAAAGATTGAAGCTGCCCTGGAGGAGTTCAAAACAGGCAATTCAGGCAAACCGGTTTTTTCCCCCAGGCTTTTGGATCTGTTCCAGGACGGCTGGATGGTGGCCTCCATTGAACTTGATGAAAGAAAAATCAGATCCGGGGCGATTCTGCTGGCCATTCTTGAGCGTCCCTTATCCTATATTTCAGGAAATTATGCGGACATTTTAAAGAAAATCAATAAAGATACCTTAAAAGAGCAGTTCTTTGCCATTACCAAAGGATCTTCGGAAGGCGCGGCTGCCGGGGAAAAGGCTGCTTCAAAACCGGGTGCGGCAACTGCCAGGGGCGGGGAGAGTTTTATATCCCGATTCTGCAACAATTTTACCGAAAAAGCCTCCCGGGGCGGCATTGATCCTGTTTTTGGACGGGACGAAGAGATCCGCCAGATGATTGATGTCCTTTCCCGCAGACGAAAGAACAACCCCATCTGCGTCGGCGAGCCCGGGGTGGGTAAAACCGCGGTGGTGGAGGGGCTTGCCCTTCGCATTATCCAGGACGATGTGCCTGATGTGTTAAAGAAGGTCACCTTGCTGGAGCTGGATATGGGGTTGCTGGAAGCAGGGGCAGGCATGAAAGGCGAGTTTGAGAACCGGCTCAAGGGTGTGATCTCCGAGATCAAGGCCTATGAAACCCCGGTGATTTTATTCATTGACGAGGCCCACACCCTGGTCGGTGCCGGCGGCAGTGCAGGGGGCGGGGATGCGGCCAATCTGTTGAAACCCGCCCTTGCGAGGGGTGAGTTAAGAACGGTTGCGGCCACAACCTGGGGTGAATATAAAAAATATTTTGAAAAAGACCCGGCCCTTGCAAGGCGGTTTCAGCCCATTAAGCTTGACGAACCCAGCGTAAAAGACACTGAACTGATTTTAAGGGGTCTTAAACCCGGATATGAAAAGACCCACAATGTCATTATCACCGAAGGGGCCATAAGAGCTGCCGCAGAATTTTCAGACAGGTATATTACAGGCCGTTTCCTGCCGGACAAGGCCATTGATTTGCTGGATACGGGATGTGCCAGGGTAAAAATCAACCTGTCCACCAAACCTCCGGCTCTGGAAGACAAAGAAAGAGCCATCCAGGCCTTTGAGCGGACAAAAGCCTCCATGGAGCGAGACCGGGACAACAATATGGGCATTGACGGCGAGGCTTATGAAAAAATTGTGGCTGACATTGCCCAGTATACCCGGGATGCCGATGAGATCAAGGGAAACTGGGAAAAGGAGAGAGCTGCGGCCCAGGCTGTGATCGGGCTCAGGGAAAGCCTTGCAAAGGCAGATAAGCAAGATGCGGCGGCCATTGAGGCCCTTAAGGCCGAGCTGGGCCAGGCGGATCAGGCCCTTGCCGGCATCCGGGGTGAAAATGCCCTGATGCAGCTGGAAGTCAACGCCGATGTCATTGCCCAGGTGGTGTCGGACTGGACCGGTATTCCTCTGGGAAAAATGGTCAAGGATGAAGCTGAAAACATCGTTAATCTTGAAAAGCGCCTTGGCGAGCGGGTGAAGGGCCAGGACCATGCCCTTGAATCCATTGCAGAGGTGATCCGGGCGTCCAAGGCGGGAATCAAAAATCCGGATCAGCCCATGGGGGTGTTTCTTCTGGCCGGCCCCAGTGGTGTGGGAAAAACAGAGACCGGCCTTGCCATTGCCGATCTGTTGTTCGGCAGTGAGAAAAATTCGGTGATCATCAACATGAGCGAATTCCAGGAAAGCCATACGGTGAGCCGGCTCATCGGATCTCCTCCCGGATATGTAGGGTTTGGGGAAGGCGGAATGCTCACCGAGGCCGTCCGCCAGAAACCCTATTCTGTGGTGCTCCTGGACGAGGTTGAAAAAGCGCATCCGGACATTTCCAACCTGTTTTACCAGGTTTTCGACAAAGGCGTGCTCACGGACGGAGAGGGCAAGGAGATCAGTTTTAAAAATACGGTGATCATTTTAACATCCAACCTTGCCACGGACATTATCCAGGAGATGACGGCAGAGGAAGAGCTGGTGGATATTGCCGTGGTGACATCGGCCATCCGCCCCATGCTGTCCGAATATTTTAAACCGGCTCTGCTGGCCAGGATGACGGTCCTGCCCTTTGTCAGCCTCAAGCCTGATGTCCTGTCCAAGATTGTCCGGCTCAAACTCAACAAGGTGAAAAAGAGCTTAAAGGAAAACAACAAGATTGAACTTGAGTTCACAGATAAGGTTTTAGAACAGATCACGGCCCGGTGCACGGAAGTTGAGACCGGTGCCAGGAACATCGACTATATTTTGAACGCCAATATTTTCCCTAAAATTTCCCGGGAGCTGTTAACCCGGATGAGCACCGGTGGTATGCCGGCCAAAATCATTCTTGACGTGGATGAAACAGACGCATTTAAGATTGATTTTCAGGATTAGCAGAAAGGATGATGCCATGCAAAAGCGCGTATGGGTTACTTCAATGTCAAAGGACCAGGACATTACGGCAGCGACCTTGCAGTTGTGCAAAAAGTACGGTCTTGCCCCTAATGGCCACTTCTGGGTGGATGAACTGGAAAAAATGGCCTGGCAGGCTCCGCTGGACAATCTTCTGGCAAAAGAGACCGCTTTATGGGTGATCTGTACCGGGAAGAAAGATCTGGAAAAAGAGTCTGTCCGGTACGGTTTGAGCCTTCTTTGCCTCAGCATGCAGCACGCCAGGGGTATTGGGTTTCCCATTGTTTTTGTTACTTCCGATGATACCTTGGCCCCGGACGATATGCCCACGGTATTCAGGGGCGGGGAGATCCTTGCCGTCAATAATAAAAGCCTTGGGGCCAAACTCACGGCCCGGGCCAATACCCCGGTTAAAGCGGTTCCGGCGGATTACAGGTTAAATATCCACGCCAATCCCGGTTACGGGATCTGGTTTGAGGCGGGTCCTGCCCAGGGGAAAACCTGGAACGGGGTGCTTGCCGGGGGGCACAAGTGCAGCGTCAATGCCCACGGCGTGGGTCCCAAGGGGATGCTTCCCTTGAAAACCACACTGGAATACCAGATGCAGGGTCTCAAGCTGGCCCTGGGCGATGATGAGTACACAGCCTGGGCCGTGAAAAATACTATTGATGAAGAGACATCTTATTTTTTTCGGTTTGAGGGTATCCCCGGCGCCATCCTCTTTGGTGAACTGCCGGATGGAGAGCAGGCCGATTTGAACACGTTAACATTCTGATCCGTCTAAAATAAGCATCAGATCTCCACGCAAAAGAAAGGATAAATATGGCAAACACCGTTTCGCCCTATAAAATTCTTGCCCTGGCACCGTTTGCACCGGTGCCCGAGGGCATATATAAGCCTGTATTCACAGATGTTGATCTTTACTGTCTGGATGATGCGGTAAAAAAGATGGAACCGGTGCTTTATCTTCCCATGGACAGCAGCCCCGGGGGCGCTGTTACCTTGACTTTCAAGGCTATGAAGGATTTTAAACCCAAAAATCTGGTAAAGAATAATCCGGTTCTTTCATCCCTTGTTCCCGCATTTGAATCGTCCACGGCCAAACCTGTGGAAAAAAAACAGGGTCAGGCGGGCAAAGTGGATGATATCCTTTCCATGGTGGCGGAACCGGACAGTTCACGGGTTTCCAAAGGGGACGGGACGAAAAGCGGACAAAATTTAGGTTATTCTGCTTCCCTTTTAACAGAGATCTATGCAACGGCTGAGTTTAAAGAAATTGAAAGAGCCTGGACCGGGCTTCAAACCCTTGCAAAAACAGCCGGGGTAAAAGGCATTCATAAAATCCATGCCAGGGCTGCGTCCGTGTCCCGTGCAAGTCTCGGGCAAGTGCTTGATGCCATTGAATCCTTGGATATGGAAGAGATGCCCAACCTGATCGTCGTTGACCTAGGTTTTGATAATTCTCAACCGTCCATTGACCTTCTGGAAAAGATTGCCGATTTTGCCGACCGGATGATGGTGCCGGTTTTTGTATGGATAAAGCCTGAATTTTTCAGGATTGAGAATTTCACACAGTTTCATAAAATCCAATATGTGGGCAACCATCTGGATGACATCTCCTATGCAAAATTCAGGAAAATAAAGGAGCATCCCGGGGCCGCCTGGATCATGGCCCTGTGCAACGCCTTTGCGGTAAGGCCGGCCAACGATTATGAAGAGGATGTACCGCTTGTGTCACCTGTCTGGGCCGCAGCAGGCCTTTGCGCCGCCAGTGTTGATGCCTGCGGGTGGCCGACTTCCTTTACCCGGTACAATACCTTTCGCCTTGAAAATCTTGCCATGATCGTTGATGGAAACCATGCCGCTTCCACCCAGGCCCTTTTCAGCGAAGACCGGATCATGCAGATGGTGGAGTCCGGGATCACACCGGTTGTGGGCATGAAAAACAAAGACATGGCCTTTATTCCTAAATCTGCATCCCTTAACGGCGAGTCTATTAGGTTCACAATGTTTTTCAACAGGATAATCGACGGGTTGACGCACCTTGGAAAAGATCTTGGGGAAAACAATGCAGACAATGAAGCAATGATTGCAAAGGCCCTTGAAAGACTGTTTGTTGAAACCGGACACCAGTGCCCTGACGATATCTCAATAACCCAGAATCAGAGCGGCGTTTACAATATATCCTTTACACCGCCTGATACCGTAATTTCCGGGACAGGCCGGTTGGAATTTTCATTTGCGTTTTGATGCCACACAAAGCCTGAACGAAAACCCGTGTTTGAACGAAAACCACAGACAGATTGCCTGCTGCATATCATGGGGAAATGGGGGCTTGGAAAAAAACAGGCAGCAGGTTTATTAACCCTGCTGCCTGTGAAGGTTTACAGAATCTTGTTATTTGTTTTTGGAACTTAATTCCGGAAACTGATGATAATAGTATTCAGTCACCTGGCTGTCGGTTTTGCTCTCCTCATTTTCCCGAAGCTCAATGCGCCGGATTTTGCCTGATATGGTTTTAGGCAGTTCGTCCACAAATTCAATGATTCTGGGGATTTTGAATTTGGCCAGCACTTCAATGGTGTGCTGGAACAGCTCCAAAGCCAGTTCTTTTGACGGTTTCTGTCCGGGAACCAGGATAACAAATGCTTTGACCAGCTGGTGGCGTTTGGGATCAGGAACGCCCACCACAGCAGTCTCCATAACAGCAGGGTGCTCAATCAGCGCACTTTCCACCTCAAAGGGACCCACCCGGTAATCACTGGTCTTGATTACATCGTCAGCCCGGCCCACAAACCACCAGTAGCCGTCCTTGTCAAAGGTGGCCTTGTCACCGGTGAAATACAGTCCGTGTTTAAATGCTTCATTGGTTTTGGCCTCATTGTCAATATATTCCTGAAACAGGCCAATGGCACGCCAATTGGAAAGACGAATCACGATATGGCCGGTGATGTCAGGTTCCGTAATCTGTTTTCCCTCATCGTCGGTCAGAATGACATCGTACATGTATGAAGGGTACCCAAATGATCCCAGACGCATTTTACCTTCCATCCAGGGTGGATTGCCGATCATGGCTGTGGATTCAGTCTGTCCGTAGAAATCCCGGATTTCTGTACCCGTAGCTTCCTGCCACTGGTCAATGACTTCCGGGTTTAAGGGCTCGCCTGCACTCAGAGAGTATTTCAGGCTTGAAAAATCATACTGGGAAAGGTCAAGGCCCACAAAGGCGCGCCAGGCCGTGGGCGGTGCGCAGAATGAATTGACTTTGAATTTGGACACAAAGCTTAAATACTTTTTAATATCCAGGGCGGTGAAATTAAAACCTGTGGCGGTGCCACCGACGTTAAAGGGGCTGAAAAAGCTGCTCCATGCCCATTTGGCCCAACCGGGCGCACTTAGGTTGTGATGAATGCCCCCGGGTTCAAGCCCGAGGATCACGGCCGTTGACAAATGGCCCAGGGGATAGGAGATTGCGGAATGGCCCACCCGTTTGGGAAGCCCTGTGGTGCCGGAGGTGAAAAAGCAGAACAGAACATCTTCACTGTTAATGGTTGCAGGAGCGGCCTGGGGTGCTTCCTTGGCGATTTCAGAATAGGATGTCCACCCCTCTTTGGCACCAAGGATAATTTTGGCCTTGGGTGTGAGCCCGGCCTTGGCCAGGGCATCGTCCACCAGGTCGGTGAGGCTCTCATGGGCAAGGATAACATCCGGGGGATAGGCTTCAAAACGGAACTGAATTTCACGTTCAGTCATGGTGGTGGCTGTGGGAACGGCGACAAGGCCACCCTTGATGGCGGCAAAGGAGGCAAACCAGGTTTGGGAGACAATGGGGGTGAGCATGTAAAGATTGTTGCCCTTTTCTACGCCTTTTTTACGCAGATAATTTAACACCTTGTTCCCGTTTTCAGCCAGCTGGGTATATGTGTACTGCTTTTGTTCGTCTGTGTGCAGGTCTGCCCAGATCAGTGCCAGTTGGTCGCCACGCTCTTTGACGTGTATATCTTCGAAAATTTCCTGGGCCCAGTTAAAGGTTTTGGGCAGTTCGGCGGAATTCAGTTTTTTAAAGAATGCCTGTGCCTGAATTTCACGCTGAGCCATATCCTGGATGCCATTGATTTCCATCACCTCTTTGTAAAAGCTTTGCAACGCCATTTGTTCCCTCCCGGTTAAGTGGATTACATATCCTGTTTTAAGGCCGCTCCTGTCTTGCCCCTAAAGGCCAAAACCCGCAAGAAAGGTCCGCAATTTATAAAGTTGTTATCTATAGCAGGCGGGAAGTTTTCTACCAATCGGTTGAAGACTTAATTTTCATGTCAGCGAAAAGTGTGGTTGCCTATAGGGAGTTTTCATTCGCCTTATGTAGGTTTTCGAACCTACATAAGGCGTTTTTAGCGATCTCAATGATATCAGGCCAACTGGCCCAGGGTCTCCTGGGCCAGGGCAAATACCTTGGGGCTGAAACGTGATTTCATGGCCGACACCAGCTGATCCGTTGTCAGAACCAACTCTTTTTTGGCAAGAATGCCAAGGGCTGCCAGTGCCCAGTCGGGTTTCTTGATTTTTAAGGCCTTGAAATCAATCTCTTCCACCTGGGCTAAGGTGTCCGGCAGTGTGACGCTTTTTTCCTTGAGTACAAAGGCATCCGGACTCAACCCGGCAAATATTTTTTTTCTGCGGGTAACGCCTTCATCACTTAATGCCAGGACCACGTGGGGTGATTCCAGGCCGGTGTAGCCGATTGCGTCCGGGTCGAGTAATATCTCAGATACGGACTGTCCGCGCAGCACCGTAATATTGTAATCATTTTTTATGGTGGCATGGAATCCGGCGGCAATGCCTGCATGGCAGATTATATCCCCGGCCGTAATAATGCGCATGCCCGCAGAGCCTAAAATAATGATTTCCCAGCGCCGGTATTCCTTGGGTTCAAACTGTTTTTCTATGATCAAAGGTTCGGGGAATTGTGTCTGTTTTGCAGCCAGGGCCCGGTAGCGTTCGCCGTATTCCGCCCGTTCATTTTCCGGGACCGGCCCGCCTTCCCGGGGAAAGGAGAGGATCATTTCGTCAATGGACCTGAAGGTCAGTTTGTTGCGCTTGGTATACCGGCCCGTGCAAATCTCAAAGGTCTCCACCACGGAAAATCCTTTGTGGCGAATGGCCCGTTCAAACTCTGCGGCAAGCTGCGGATCCATGCCCGAATATCTGGAAACATATGTGGCACCGGCGGCCTTTGCAATTTTGCAGATATCAATGGGCACTTCCGCCTGGTTGAGAAATTCGGAGCCCACCACCGCATCTTCAGGGGTTGTGACGGAATACTGCCCTCCGGTCATGCCGAAATTGAAGTTGTTTAAAATGATCAGGGTGATATCCAGGTTTTTTCTGCATGCGGACAGCACGTGGGCTCCGCCGATGCCAAGACCGCCGTCTCCCATGGTTACAATGACGTTTAAGGAGGGATCCGACATCTTCAACCCCATGGCATAGGTCAATGCCCGGCCGTGGACCCCGTGCAGGGCATGGACATTGAAAAAGGTGTCAAAAAGGCCGGAACAGCCGATATCCGTCACGATAACGATTTTTTCCGGGGCAAGCCCCATGTTCACGAAGGTTTTATCCAGGCTTTTGGTAATCATCTCATGGGTGCAGCCGGGACAAAATGCCGGGGGCCGGGTTGCATTAATATAGCTATTCATTTTCAATGGCCTCCATAATCGTTGCCGGTGCAATTAATGCTCCGTTCATCTGTCCGTAAAAGTCAATTTGTTTGCCTGAAAGCACTCTGCGGATTTCGTTGACATACTGGCCCAGGTTCATCTCCACAACAAGGATACGGGAAAACATGAGGGCTGCTTTTACCAGCACCTGTTCCGGTACCGGCCAGATGGTTTTAAGGGACAGGGTGGACACGGGCCTGCCTTTTTCAGCCATGACCCTTGCCGCTTCATCCACGGCCCGGCTGGTAATGCCATAGGAGATCACCAGGGTATCCGTGCCGGGTAAAAAATTTTTTTCGTACAGGGAGAGTTCCTCCCTGAAGGCAAGAATCTTGTTTCTCAGGCGTGCCTGGCCTGCTGCAATAACTTCCGGATCAATGGTGATATACCCGTCCGGGCCATGGGTGGATGAGGTCTGGCGCACCAGGGTTGAGCCGCCGATGGGTAGAAAAGCCGGGGCCTTGTCCGGCTCTGCGGCAAAGGGAAGAAAGTTTTTTCCTTTAAACCTGGTTCTTTCCACCTTCTCGGGCAGTACAAGGGTGTCCATGTCAAAGGTCTCCTTGGTCATGCCAAGCTCCTTGTTGGCAGCGATAAATACGGGGCACCGGAAACGTTCGGCATAGTTGAACGCCGTAAAGGTCAAAGTGTAACAATCTTTTATATCCTTGGGGGCCAAGACAATGACCGGAACCCCTCCGGTATTGCCCCAGCGCATGAACTGAATATCGCCATCCGCCCCCCGGGTGGCTGACCCTGTGGAGGGGCCTAAGCGCTGTACATTAACGATAACCAGGGGGATTTCACTGCCGATGGCAAAGGAGATATTCTCCGAATACAGGCTGATGCCGGGGCCGGAGGTGGCGGTCAGCGCTTTTTTTCCGGCCATGGAGGCGCCGATGCAATATCCCATGGAGGCGATCTCATCCTCTCCCTGCATACAGATGCCGCCTTGGGGAGGCAGCATTTTAAGCATATTGTTGAAGATTGTTGTGGCCGGGGTAATGGGGTAGCCTGCAAAAAAATTGCAGCCGGCGGCAATGGCTCCCCTGGCAATGGCCTCATTTCCTTCCATGAATGCGAATGCCATGCTTAACTCCTTGGTTAGTTTTATATTAAATATGTGATCAGATTTTTGATTAAATGAATAAAAAATTAACCTGTAACTGTATTAATTGTCAAGAAATTTGAAAATAAAAGTATATTGATTTATAAGTAAAAATTAAGGAGTTACAGGCTGAAATCTCGTTGCTTTTGCCCTGGTGTTGGTATATTGAAGGAATTTATGGGAACAAAAACTAAAAAATCAAAAGATGATTTCACTTTAGAAGCATACAACGGCATCCGGCGTATGTTTTTTTCAAATGAAATCATTCCGGGCCAGAAAATTTCTTACGGAGACCTGGCCAAACGCCTGAATATGAGCACCACCCCGGTGATCCAGGCCCTGAAGCGCCTTGAGATCCAGGGTCTGGTCCGCCATGAACCCAACCGTGGATATTACACGGAGAACATCAGCCTTTCAGAGATCATTGAAATTTATGATTTCAGGGAACTCATTGAGGTCTCCCTGCTGCCGGATACCATTTCCGGCATGACCAAGGCAAAACTTAAAAAATTGAAAAAGGCACTGGACAGTCATCTGGATGCGGTCAGGGATATTTTTCTAAAGGACCGACTGATCAAGGACATGGAGTTTCACATGACCCTGGCAGAACTGTCGGGAAACCGCATAAGGGTGGCCTGTCTAAAAGATCTGTATGACCTGCTCTATCTGAAATACCGGGGCAACATTCTTTTCGTCACCCCCATGGAAAAGGTGGATGACGAGCATATCCGGCTTTATGATAATATTGCCTCAGGTAATCTTGAGGGCGCAAGGACTGTCCTGGCCGGGCACATTGCCGGTGTCAAGGCCCACGCCATTTCAAGCATTGAGCGAATGAATCGAGAGAAAAATTCAAACACTATATAGATAGTTCAAGCCAGTCAAACCAGATCGGATAGTTCTCCTTGTACCACGCCAGAATTTCTTTAAGCATTTCCTGTTCGGCATCGGAGATGGTACCCGGTGAAATTTTGTCAAAGCGCACCACCATTTTGTCTCCAAAGTGCTCTAACGCTTCTGTGCAAAGTGTCTGAAGTTCGTTGCGGATCCTTCCTGAGTCTGAAATTTTAACAGCCCGGGTTCTGAAATCCTCGCCCTTGAAAAACCGGTTGAGAAGCGGGGAGAATACCAGTTTGCTGTGCTGCAAAGATTCTATCAGGCGAAGGGCAAAGGTGATGGCCTTATCCCCGAATTCTGAAGTGACCCTGACAGTGACTTCCCAGGTATCCTCACTGATTTGTGTAACGCCCTTGGCACCGCTGTAAGGATCGGGCAGCATGTATCCGGACACGGCCAGGGTCTGCCATTTTTTTGCGGCAATCAGGTCGCCTGCATTGATGGTGCGCGGTTTTAAGGGGATGCCGGCGTTCCCGGCTTCTAAAATGCTGTTGCGGTAATTTTCAATCATCTCTTCGGATACATCGGTTTCAAACAGATCCTGCTCAAGTTTTGTGGCAAAATTGTTGTCCCGGGGATCCAGCTTCATGGCCGCGGCATCCTTGTCATAGGGCAGCTTGAATTTTGATGATAGCACGGCAAGGGATACATTCAGGCCCAGAATGCCGGACAGACTGGCCGCCTGCATGGCTTCGGCCGAGGCGGCATAACCGTCCACCACCAGCAGGTGCAGGTCGCCCTTGTCATCGGTCCAGGTTTTGACTGCAAAGGTGGGCGCATAGGTGCCTGAATCTGTGAACGGTGCTATTCCTGTGGGCAGGGTCCAGCTTTCGTCAACAAGATGGGCTCCGGCATCCCGCCACTGGTCCCAAAGTTTGCTTATTCTTTTACGGCGGGCATCCCCGGTAAGGGTCCAGACATGGACATGTTCAGCCCTGATTCCGGGGAAGGTATCCTGGATGGCGTCCATAACCATATGACGAGGGGTGAAGTAATTGACCAGAATGGATTTAAAGGCGGCACGCTCCACAACCTGTTCCGGGAGTACCAGGCACCCCATATATCCTTCATACTGGTCACTGATGATCAAGGCCTGGTCAAAAAGATGAAACACACTCATGGGACCTGTGGTTTCTCCCTTGGCAAATCGGGAGGTGTTTTCCAGGGTATCGATGGCGGCACCCCACACGGTGATGTCCCGTTTCTGGATATCCCGGGAAAATTTTTCCCACGGGTATTCAGGGTCGTTAATCAGCCTCAGAACCCGGTCTTCAAGAAAATTGGCCACCTGGGGCCGGGCATAGATTCTGCCGAATCCCAGCAGGGGGTTGGCACCCATCTCTGCGGTTTCCCCGGCCTTGGGCATCAGTCCTTCGCCCAGGCAGACCATGATGGCATGGTTTTCCGGCAGGGTGCGGGACAGGTACCACAGGCTTTCGCTCATGGCGTAGGCGGAAATGGCATCAGCATCTTTCTTCACCATGTTCAGCTCTTCTTTGGGCAATCCCTTTCCTTCCCCATACCGGCCGAACAGCCGGGTGCCTAAGGCTGTGACGGCGGCTGTGACGGCCAGCATTTTTTCGGTGCGCCCGTCGGTAAAGGAGACCGCATCCATATGGCGGCGTTTGATTTTTCTCTGGGACTCGTCGCTGAACCAGTGAATGCGTACATCCTCCAGCCATAAATGGAATCGGCCCAATATGGGGCGGGTATCAAAGGCCCACTGGGAAATCAGATTCTGTTTTTGTACATCTGTCGGTGAAATGTTTTTTACTGCTTGGGTGGTGTGATCAGTTGGCGTGGTCATGGAATCCGCTCGTATTTGAATTATGTGGATAATGGCTGGTTTATCATTTCAAAATAAAAGATGTCAAGTCTTGATACGGACTGTGGCGCTGGATTCCGAAAGGCGCGTGGTGCCAAAGTCTGTGTCAAAATGAGTTGTTTTGGCCTGCCGTGTCCTGTATGGTGTTTCGATATGAACCAGATCACTGATACATTGCCTGATACCGGCCATATCAACGAGGTCTTAAAAGGTGTTGTGGACCGGGTCACATTTCATAACCCGGACAATGGCTGGTCGATTTTAAAGGTGCTGCCCTTTGATCGACCGGGCAGTCGGGAAACCGTGGTGGTCCATCAGACAAAGGTGTTTGCCGGTGCCACCATGGAATTTGAAGGGGCATGGACGGTGCATCCGAAATTCGGTCGCCAGTTCAAGGCCGTGCATGCCAGGGAGAAAAAGCCTGCCACGGCGTCTGCCCTGGAAAAATATCTGGGTTCCGGGATGATCAAAGGGGTGGGGCCCAAAACCGCAAAAAAAATTGTGGGATATTTCAAGGACCAGACCCTGGATGTGTTTGAATCCGATATTGAGCGCCTTATGGAGGTGCCGGGGATTGCCCACAAGAAGCTTAAAATGATTTCAACGGCGTGGGAGGAGCACCGGGCCATCCGGGATGTGATGATGTTTCTGCAGTCCCACGGGATCTCTACTCTGTTTTCCGTTCGAATATATAAGGAGTACGGCCAAAACGCCATTGCCTGGATTACCCAGGACCCCTATCGGCTTGCAGCGGATTTTTTCGGTATTGGTTTTTTTACCGCTGATAAGGTGGCCTTAAGCATCGGCCTTGGGACGGACAGTCCTCCACGAATTACCGCAGGTATCCGCCATGTGCTCTCCGCGGCCCGGGAGTTCGGGCATTGTTACCTGACCTTTCCCCAGATCAGGGAACAGGTGGAGGATCTGCTCAAGCTTGATCTGTCCCGGCAGCTTGAAGCCTTTTTGGCGGACATGGAAACCCAGCGGCTTTTGATGCGCCGGGACCTGGTTGATGACAAAGGAGACTTCGCAGCCTGTTACTATGCCAGATCTTTGTATTTTGACGAAGCGTATGTGGCAAGGCGTCTTTTGGATCCAGGGCCGGAACGGTCCTTTGACCAGACCCGGATTGACCGGTGGGTGGCCTTGTACTGCCAGCGTTTTCAAATGCAGCTTTCCGCTGAACAGGCCGCTGCCGTTAAGGGGGTTGTCCAGCAGCAGTTCTCTGTGCTCACAGGGGGCCCCGGATGCGGCAAAACAACGGCCACCCGGGTGATGGTCCGCCTGCTGGAGGCCATGGGCCTGAAGGTGATGCTGGCCGCGCCTACTGGACGGGCTGCCCAGCGTATGGGTGAAGTGATCGGAAAACCGGCCAAAACCATTCACCGGCTTCTGGGCTGGAAAGCCGGCGGATTTAAACGAAATGAGGACTCACCGTTAAAGACGGATTTCCTGGTGGTGGACGAGTGCTCCATGCTGGATATCAGTCTGACAGCGTGTCTGCTTAAAGCCGTGCCCAGGCAAAGCCAGGTGGTATTCATCGGTGATTACGACCAGTTGCCGTCGGTGGGGGCGGGCGACGTGCTCAAGGATATCATAGCCTCAAATGCGGTTCCGTGTTTCCGGTTGACCCAGGTGTTCCGCCAGGCCCAGTCCTCCATGATCATAAAATTTGCCCACCAGATCAATAAGGGCCTGATGCCATGGATAAAAAGCCCGTTTAAGCATCCGTCCATCTGGCAGGACGGAACCGACTGTCTGTTCATCGATTCCGATGAAGCCACCCAGGAGCAGATCTCTTTTGTGGGCCGGGTCAAGCGTTTATATATGCGCGGCGATCCGGAAACGTCCAACGGCAGTGCTGTTCAGGAGGGTTCGGATCTGAGTGACGCCAAAGACGAAGATCATGGTGATTTGTATGAATTCAGGGTTGACGAGACGTGCTCGCCCTGGGAGACAGAAATTGCGATACCTAAAAAATTTGCCCATGTGGATCTGGATCGCCTGGCAGGCACTGAAAATCGCATTGAAGAACTGATGGCGGTACTGGAAAAGGTTCACCCGTGGTCCTCCTTGCATTATGGCCTGTCTGCCGTGGATGCGGTGAAAAAATTATATTTGGAGTGGATTCCCAAATACCTGGGGCAAGGTACGGAAATTCAGATTCTTTCTCCCATGACCCGGGGCAGTCTGGGAACACTTTCTTTGAACCGTGAGATCCAGGACAGCTTTAATCCCATGGGTTCAGGCAAGGCCCAGCTCACCGTGGGGCGGCGGGTGTTCAGAACCGGAGACCGGGTGATCCACAAAAAAAACAACTATGACTTGGGGGTGTTCAACGGAGACATCGGCATCATTGACAGGATTAACACCATGGATATCACCTGCACGGTCCGTTTCCTGCCGGATAACCGCATGGTGGACTATCATCAGGCAGACATCATGGAACTTGACCTGGCCTATGCCGTCACCATCCATAAATCCCAGGGAAGTGAATTTGAGGTGGTCATCATTCCGGTATTGACCCAGCATTTCAAAATGCTTTTCCGCAATCTGATTTACACGGGAATTACACGTGCCAGAAAACTGGCCGTGTTTGTGGGGACCCGGAGGGCTTTAGGCATGGCTGTGAGAAACCAGGATGTCAGCCGCCGCCAGACAGCACTTAAAGGCTTGCTCTCAAAGGAGGTTAAAATATGATCGCTGCCAGGAAAAAAAGAAGAAAACGGTTACTGTTCGGTCTTATTTGGCGTTTTCGTTGATTTTGTCCTTGAGCTTGCCTGCACATTTGAAGGTAACAACCCGTCTTTTTTCAAGCATCATGGCATCCCCTGTGGCAGGATTTCTTCCCTTTCTGGCGGTTTTTTCAATGACCTGGAATTTCCCGAATCCGGAAATCATAATATCTTCACCGGACGCCAGAGTGGACTTTATAATTTCAATCAGGGTTTCTAATACTTCTTTGGACTGAGACGGGTTTTGATCAAATGTGTTTGATATTTCTTCAATGAGTGTTGATTTGGTACAGGTCAAAATTTCCGTCCTTTTTTTTAGTTTCAATTGAATGAATTCAGAATATATTAATCGGTTTTCCAGAAGAGTCAAGCAATTAGATGAATGTGCGGTAAAAAGAAATGCCTTCCAATGAATTACATTGAAAGGCATTTTTTTTATCCTGTTCCGGGTTGGATTTATAGTCTTTGTCTAATATTTTTCAAATTCATCATCCAGGGAATCTTCTCCCAGATCCAGCATAACACCCCGGACCTGGCCCATCGCATCCTGCCTGTTGGTAATGGCCATGGTTTTTGGGTTAAGGCCATCCCAACTTCCGTTTGTCCGCTCTGTATTGGATGTGTATTTTTCTTTTTTCGGGGTCTGCCTGCCGGGTTTCATTTTTCCGACCCTGAAGTAGGAGATCGCCTGCTGGAGCTGTTCGGCCTGGGCCGAGAGCTCTTCTGCCGTTGAGGACATCTCCTCGGACGAGCTGGCATTCTGTTGGATCACCTGATCCAGTTGCTGCAGGGCTATGTTTATCTGGTCTGCACCTGTGCTCTGTTCTGTGGAGGCCGCATTGATTTCCTGGACCAGTTCGGATGTTTTACGTATATCCGGAACGATTTTATTGAGCATTGTTCCGGCATTTTCAGCGATTTCAACACTGGACGTGGACAAGTGGCTGATTTCACTGGCGGCGCTCTGGCTACGTTCGGCAAGTTTTCTGACGGCATCTGCCACCACGGCAAACCCCTTGCCGTGCTCCCCGGCCCGGGCCGCCTCAATGGCGGCATTTAATGCCAGCATATTGGTCTGTCTTGCAATCTCTTCGATAATCAGAATTTTGTCGGCAATCTCTTTCATGGCCACCACGGTTTGGGCGACGGCCTGGCCGCCCTGCTCTGCGTCTTCAGCAGCCTGGATCGCTAAACGTTCAGTCTGCTGGGCATTATCGGCATTCTGTCTGATATTGCCGGACATCTCCTCCATGGAAGCTGAAGCCTGCTCCGCAGAGGCGGCCTGTTGGGTGGCGCCCTGGGACATCTGTTCAGACGTGGCACTGAGCTCCTCACTGCCGGCGGCAACACTGCTTACAGCATTCTGGACCTCGCCGACAATATCGGTAAGTGATAGGACCATGTTCTTCATGGCATTTTGAAGCAGTCCAATTTCATCATCGCTGTTGGATTCAATGGTGACGTTCAGGTCTCCTTCGGCAAGTCTGTTGGCTACATCAACACCCTGGGACAAAGGCTGTTCAATGTATTTTTTGGCCATGAATCTTACCCAGAAGAAAGCCGCGATTATGAGTATAATATTGGTGACAGCCATAAAAAAGATCTGATGTTGGACCATTCTGTTCAGCTCTTTTCTTTTATTCGCGATTTTAGTATGCAAACCATCAACATATACACCTGTGACAACAATCCAGTTCCAGGGTTTGAAATATCGGAAATATCCAATTTTGGGTTCATCTTTTTCAGATCCGATTTTGGGCCAGGTATAATTCATATGGCCTTGGCCGTCGGATTTGGCCGTCTCAATAATTTCCCTGAATATGAATCTTCCGGAAGAATCTTTTATGTCCATAAAATTTCTGCCAATGGTCTCCTGATTTAAATGGGCCAGAACATTGGCTTGGGTGTCAATGATATAAAAATAGTCATTGTCCCCATATTTCATATCAGAAACAATGTTTATGGCTACTTTTTGTGCGTCTGTTTCAGCTTTGTCAACGTATACGCCTGTCCCGATGATCCAGTTCCACGGCTTGAAGTAGCGGACATAGGACAGTTTTCTCCCCCATTTATTGGTGTCTTCAATGGTAGGCCAAAGATAGCTGACATATCCTTCTCCAGCGTCCTTGCATTGGCGTGCCATCTCCACAAACATGGGGGTCTGGGTGCCCTGGGCCGTAACGACCTTCCCGTTTTTGGTAAACTGGGAAAGGTCTTTACCATTCAAAGCCGGTACCGTAGGATGAAGAACCATTTTGGGGTATGTGTCATTGATCCAGAAATAGTTGCCGTTCTCATACCGCAATGCTTCAATTTCGGCCCCAATCTTTTGCTGGACCGCTTCCATGTTTTGATCGTCAATGGAAGTGGATGCCTTCTGGGCTTGTGTATATGCCCTATTAATCATGGAATAAGGAAGGTCCACAAGATTTTTCAATTCTGAACCATATCTCTTTTTTATATCTTCAGTTTTAACGGCTTGGCTATGAACCTTTACAATCATGGTGTAGACCGAATCCACCAAGTCTATAAGCTTTTGTCTGGCTTCGTCCATCAACTCTTTTTCAAAAGCCGCAATATTTTCGTGGACCTGATGAATTGTGCTGTAAAGGGAGTAACTTCCCACAACGCCTACTGAAATGAGAATAGCCAGAATAACGATTACGATAATTTTAATCTTAATCTTAAAGTCTTTGAAACGCATCCCGCCCTCCTTGTTGCAGATATTGCGTCGGCAGTTCAATGTTCCGTTATGATAAATACAATGTTAAATGTCGTACGGATAATTCTTTTCGTAACGGCCTGTTTTGAAATGTTGCCCATTAAAGAGACACAATTTAAATAGCTAAAAGTATATCTGTACGAGGGTTCTATTGTCAACATGAATCCGACTACTCTATCCTTTATCTTAAAATGTAAAGAATTTCATTGAATATGGAATAAACGCATTGAAATTTTATGGAAATTTTTTCATTGGAAAGATGATAACTCTTCCTGATTTGTGGCGTGTAAAGGGTTAATTCACAGCCTGGCAGCATATTTGTTTTTGTTGTTTTGACATGAATATCTTTATAATGATATAGAAAATTAATTAGATAAATTAATAAAATTCCTTCTTCTTCCGGGTTAACATTCGATTCAAAGGAAATGGTGATGACGAGTCAGATTGATCAAGTTGATGATGATCAAGGGATGGAAAAGCTTGCTTTGGTGCTGCCACTGTTAGGTCAAAGGCTGCAAGATGGCTTGCTCAGGATAGCGCCTGGTTTTGAAACCCTGGGAGACGTCCTTCGATCCGTGTATTCCGACTCCGAGAAACTGATGGCATGTATCAAATTCTCTGTGGATCATTTTAATGTTGATTCCCGGAAAAGTATTTTGCACGATATCGGAAAAATTGTGGAGGATACACTGCTATCCCTTTCCCAATGCAGGAACTGTGTTTCCGGCAGTCTGTGTCATATCGTCGAGTCTTCGGACTATTTGACCCGGCTTGGTCAGGTTTGTACAAAGATGAAGAACAATTCTGACGTTTTACGAATCATCGGTTTCAATGTCCGGGCTGAAACGGATCGTACAAGGATTTTGGCAGCCATGTTCAAGGGGCTGGTGGGCGAAATTGAAATATTAGCTGCGAAATTGGGCGAAGCAGCATCCTTAATTCACACAAAGGCACAAAAGATTCTGGCTGACCAGATATCCATGCAGTCCCGGATTTCCCAAAGCATGAAATTCTTTGATCCTGTAGTATCCTTAAAAAAAACGGTGGAGCACACCAACGAAGAGATTCGCACCATTGGCGAACAAGCTGCAATGACACTGGAAAAAGCACGCGGTCATTCACTGAAAATATCCGGCATGGTCGCGGAAATTGTAACGGCTATTCAATTTCAGGATATTGCAAGGCAGCAGATTGAGCATATCATATCGGGCATGGAAGATGTTTTGGCCATTTTACAGGTCAGTGCACGGGAAGACGATCATCTGTGGAAAAATGATGACCAGAAAAAAGCCGGCGTCTATTCCATTCTGGCAATTCAGGCGGCACAGTTAAATCTCGTCAATGCCGAAGCAACTAACGTGTATGAAAATATTGAAAAGGCATTTGAGCAGATTTGCATGGAAATAGAACTATTTCTTCAAAATGTTGCCTGTTCAGGTTCAAAAGGGAAAAACGCAATTTCCAATGAGAAGTGGTTTCATTGTTTTCGGTTCAAACTTGAAAACCTTTGCCGGCGCCTCCTTGATGGCCAAGGACTTACATCAGCCATTCGGAAAAGCATGCAGGACGTTTCGTCAGTCGCTTTTGACGAATACAAGGAAAATTGTGTCAAAGCATCGGGCCTTGCCCGGGAGATGGTGGATATCATTGGTCAAACAAAACAACGTCTTGTCTTTTTTTCCGAGTGGATAAATGAATGTGAGCAGGTCTTTGAATCGGTAGAGTCTTTACTGGATGAATTGTCACCATGGAAAAAACTGGCCACAAACCTGCCTCCGGGGGCTTTGGATGATATTGTCAAACGATATACCATGGAAAGCGAACGCTGTGTTCATCAGACCCTTGACCGGCAGAGCGCTGTATACAAAGAAACTTCTAACATTACTGGTGAAGGCGGAAAAGTGTGTGATTTGGGTGATAACATTGAACTTTTTTGACACAGAATTGTGATTGGAGTATATTTCAAAAACAGCAGTAAATTTGACAAGGAGCACAAATGGTTTCCGAGAATCAGGATAAGGACGGCAACCTGGTGATGAAAATCGAAGGATCTTTATCTGCCTACGAAGTGGGGGCGCTCAAAGAACGTTTGTTGACAGGATTTTCAGATCATCAAGGGATTATTTTGGATATTAATGGCGTAACCGAGTGCGACACCCTGGGAATTCAGCTTCTTTTGTCCGCCAGAAAAACAGCTGAAAAGTTGAATAAATCATTTAATCTCACAGGAAACTCTCCCGCGCTCCAGGATATGCTGATCGGGGTGGGACTGGAAGCAGAAGATTTCCCCTGTTTTTTGAAGGAGGCTTAATGCATGGCAAAGGTTATTATGACAGCAGATGATTCGACCAGTATACGACAGATGGTCAGTTTTACATTGGGCCAGGCCGGCTATGAAGTTGTTGAAGCTGTGGATGGGCAGGATGCGGCGGATAAACTTGCCGGCATCCATGTTGACATGCTGTTGGCCGATTTGAATATGCCCAACAAGAATGGATTGGAGTTGATTGAATGGGTTCGGTCCATACCTAAATTTAAATTTATGCCGATTATCATGTTGACAACAGAATCCCAGATGGAAATGAAACAAAAAGGCAAGGCTGCCGGTGCCACGGGGTGGATTGTGAAACCGTTTAAGCCGGAGCAGCTACTTGCCGTAATAAAAAAAGTTCTTCGTTAATCCAATCAGGCGTAAAGAAAAGATAAACTTTTCTTGAACACGTACATCAAAGGAAGAATCCTATGAATGAATCCAACAGATTCATTGAAGAATTCTGCCATGAAGCAGAAGAGCTTCTATCCGGTGTTGAAGATGCGGTTCTGGATATTGAAGAAAATCCCGGGGACCCGGAGGCGGTAAACAGGCTGTTTCGCGCCATGCATACCATTAAGGGCTCCGGTGCCATGTTCGGATTTGATGCCATTTCCGAATTTACCCATCATGTTGAAACGGCTCTGGATCATGTTCGAAGCGGAACAATTCCAGTTACCAAAACTCTTATTGACCTGATTCTGGTATCACGGGATCGCATTACGGCCATGCTGGCCGAAGCCAACAGTGGCGGCCCGCCGGTGGATCCCGGGGAAGGTGAGCAGATCATTGCCTCTCTCAAGGCCCTGCTCAGTTCCCATGGCGGTGAAACCTCTGCTGAAGACATTTCAAAAACAGCATCGAAACAGGAGGCAAGGCATGACATTAAAGATGAGCTAGGACAAGCTGCTGTACCGGCCAAGCCTGAATTGCAGAACGAAGCGATTTATCGTATCCGGTTTTCGCCTGGATCTGATATCTTTTCCACCGGCATGGACCCGGTCATGCTGCTTTATGACCTTGCTGATATGGGCGAGAGCCGTGTTGTCGCCCAGACGGAAAAAGTACCGGACCTGGAACATCTTTCTGCAGAATCATGTTATCTTTCCTGGGATATAATTTTGACCACCACCGAGAGCGCTAATTCAATCAGGGATGTTTTTATCTTTGTGGAGGATGGCGCCAAAATTGAAATTGAAACCGTTGAGGAAAAGGTGATTTCGTCCGAGGATGTGCCTGCACCACGGTTGGGCGATATCCTTGTTGAGCGGGGCGATATTGACCGAAAAACAATTGACGAGGAATCCGATACCCAGAAAAAAATTGGTGAGAGGCTGGTGGAATCCGGTGCGCTTTCCAGGCAAAAGCTCAAATCTGCGTTAGAGGAGCAGAAAGTTGTCAGCAAGATGCAGAAATCTTCTGTGGCATCAACCGTACGTGTGCCGTCTGACAGGCTTGACAAGCTGATCAATCTGGTGGGTGAATTGGTTATTACCCAGGCCCGGCTGACCCAGGTGGCGTCAAACAGGGATGATACGGATTTGGGAGAATCCGTAGAGGAGATTGAACGTCTGACCGGTGAGCTTCGTGACAGTGTGCTCAATATCAGGATGATGCCCATTGGCACCACATTCAACAAATTTCGGCGCCTGGTGAGGGATTTGTCTTCCCAACTCAACAAGGAGATTGATCTTATTACCAGGGGCGCTGAAACAGAACTTGATAAAATTGTCCTTGAACGCCTTGATGATCCTTTGGTGCATCTGATCCGCAACAGCCTTGATCATGGCGTGGAGCCCCCTGAGATTAGAAAAGAGAGGGGCAAACCCCCAAAAGGGACCATTATCCTGTCTGCCAGTCACAAGGGAACCAATGTGGTTATTACCATTGAGGATGACGGGGCAGGGCTCAATGTCGATATTATCAGGAAAAAAGCTGTGGAGAGAGGGTTGATCCCTGAAAATGCCGAATTATCCGATAAAAAAATATTTGCCCAGATATTTGCCCCCGGTTTTTCAACCTCCAAGGAGGTCACAAATTTATCCGGTCGCGGTGTAGGCATGGATGTGGTTAAAAGAACCATTGAATCTTTGCGGGGACGCATTGATATTGACAGCATACCCGGCAAAGGCACCAAGGTCACCCTTATTCTTCCTTTAACCCTTGCCATTATCAACGGGCTGCTGGTTACCATTGACGATGATTTTTTTGTACTGCCTTTAATGTCTGTTGAGGAGTGTGTGGAGATTAAAAGCAGGGAGATAGAGATAATCAGCGGCAGGAACATTCTCAATGTTCGCGGCGAAATGGTGCCTTATATCCGCCTCAGGGACCGGTTTCGCATGGGAGACCGTCGTCCGGATGTGGAACATATCGTTATTGCGGATGTGAATAACAGTCGTATCGGTTTCGTTGTGGACCATGTGATCGGGGGGCATCAGACAGTGATAAAACCTTTGGGACCTGCCTTTAAGGGTATCAAAGATATATCCGGGGCTACGATTTTGGGGAACGGCACCGTGGCTTTGATTTTGGATACTAATGTTCTTCTTGAAAGCGCATAACTTAAGTTTTTTTATTATATTTAAGATGAGATGGAGGGGGACAATGAGTGTGCAGGACATCACCCAGACAAGCCAGTATCTGACATTTAAGCTGGATAATGAAATTTATGCCATGGACATCACAACGGTCCGTGAGGTCCTTGATATCATTCAGATAACCAAAGTGCCCAGAATGCCGGACTTCATGTGCGGGGTCATCAACCTGAGAGGCAGCGTGGTGCCGGTTGTGGACTTGAGAACTAAATTCGGTCTTAAAAAGGAACCATCCTTGAAGGAAACGTGCATAGTTATTATAGAGGTGGTTCTTGATGGCGAAGAGACCGTTCTTGGTATCCTGGTTGATTCTGTTCAGGAGGTCATAAGTCTTGAGCCCGAACAGATTGATCCCCCACCCAGAATCGGTACCCGGCTCAAAACGGAATTTATCAGGGGTATGGGGAAAAAGGATATGGACTTTATTATCATCCTTGAAACCACAAAGGTTTTTTCCGCCGAAGAGCTTGCCATTGTCCAGACTGCTGATGACATGCCCCTGCCTGAAACATCCGAAGGTACAGATGCCGAGGGAAAAAAAGATGTTCAGGCATAGTACCTTGTTATTGGTATTCCAGGGTGGCAAAATATGAATTTTTCATCCCAACCCCTCCTGGCCATGGAAGATTTCAGGCGATTGGGCGATTATATCCACACGGAACTTGGTATCAAGATGCCTGACGCCAAGCGCGGAATGATTGAGTCACGTCTGCGTAAACGTTTAAATGCCCTGAATATATCTTCCTATGAAGAATATTGTGATTACCTGTTCAGCCCCGGGGGACAAAAACATGAACTGCCTTTCTTTATCAATCAGGTGACAACCAATAAAACCGATTTTTTCAGGGAATCCAGGCAATTTGTTTTTCTGGAGAAACAGGCATTACCCGAGCTGCTTTCTTCCTTCCCCCCAGGCGGCCGCAAAAAACTCAATGTATGGAGTTCTGCCTGCTCCAGTGGACATGAGCCCTACACACTGGCCATGGTGCTGGCTGAATATGCAGAGCAAAATAAGAATATAGATTTTTCTATTTTAGGTACAGATATCTCCACAGGCGTGTTGGATGTTGCATATAAAGCAGTTTATGCCCATGACGAGATTGAACCGGTGCCCATGGCGCTGAGAAAAAAATATCTTCTGCGAAGCAAGGACCGGGATAAAAATACCGTCAGAATTGTACCTCAGCTTCGGTCCAAGACCAGGTTCCGGCGCTTGAATCTGATGGATAAACGATATACCTCCATTGAGCAGATGGATATTATATTCTGCAGGAACGTTATGATTTATTTTGAAAGGCAGACCCAGAATCGGATTTTGCATAAACTGTTATACCATCTGAAGCCGGGGGGCTTTCTTTTCATGGGGCATTCAGAAATAATTCCGTACACCGAGTTTGCCCTGAAGCCAGTTCAAACGACTATTTATCAAAAAGTGGGCAATGGCAAAATACTAAAGACGTAGAAGGTGAAAATGGGGAAAAAAATTAGAGTCCTTGTTGTCGATGATTCCGCACTGGTCCGTAATGCATTGTCCGAGGTGCTGACTTCTGATCCGGAGATTGAGATCATGGCAATGGCCCAGGATCCCATCGTTGCGGTGTCAAAGATCCGCGATGAAGTTCCGGATGTCATTATTCTGGATGTTGAAATGCCGCGCATGGATGGGATTACGTTTTTGAAAAGAATTATGGCCCAGCATCCCATCCCTGTTATCATCTGCTCAACCCTGGCCAGCCAGGGGAGCCAGGCCGCATTGGCAGCCATGGAAAGCGGTGCTGTGGAGGTGATAGAAAAACCAAGCCTGGGTACAAAAAAGTTTTTTGAAGAATCAAAAATCAGGATCTGTGATACGGTTAAGGCGGCAGCCATGGTCAAGGTTTCGGTGCGAAAACATGCGAACCCCTTGAAAGTGTCTCCCAAACTGACCGCAGATGCCATTTTACCGGCCCCCCCCTGCAAGGCCGTGGACAAAACCACGGAAACAGTCATTGCCGTTGGTGCGTCAACAGGAGGGACCGAAGCGTTGAAGGTTCTTTTTGAAAGTCTGCCCCCGGACACGCCCGGTATCGTTGTGGTCCAGCATATGCCTGCCAATTTTACCAAAGCCTTTGCCAACCGCCTGGATAAAACGTGTCTTGTTTCGGTCAAGGAGGCGGAAAATAACGACGCTGTTCTGCGTGGCCAGGTACTGATTGCCCCGGGAAATCAGCACATGCTGCTTAAAAGAAACGGCGACCAGTATTATGTTGAGGTCCGGGAAGGCCCGCTGGTGTCCCGTCATCGACCTTCTGTGGATGTCCTTTTTCGTTCGGCTGCCCGGTATGCCGGGAAAAATGCCCTGGGCGTCATCATGACCGGGATGGGTGATGACGGCGCCAAAGGGATGTTGGAAATGAAGCAGGCCGGGGCCTATACCATTGCCCAGGATGAAGAGTCCTGTGTGGTGTTCGGTATGCCCAAGGAAGCCATAAAACTGGATGCTGTGGACAGCATCCTGCCCCTGGAGAAAATTGCAGAAGACTTACTTAAAAAGTGTCGAGCCCTTTAAGCGGGAGGTAAATCAGGTCTCCATTGGTATTGGAGAATATTTTGCCACAGGCCAGAAAGTTGTTATCCATACTGTTCTTGGTTCATGTGTGGCCGTTTGTATCTACGATCCGGAAAGGAAAATAGGCGGTATGAATCACATTCTTATGCCATCCAATCCAGATATTAATAAGTACGATGCCTCTGCCCGCTATGGCATCAATGCCATGGAATTGTTGATCAACGCCATCATGCGGCTGGGCGGAAATCGTAAAGCAATGGTTGCCAAAACCTTTGGCGGTGCAAATATGCTGATGGCTGTGTCCCAGGAAAATGCTGTGGGGGTAAAGAATGTGGAATTTGTGGTTGATTTTCTCAGGGAGGAAAAAATTAAAATTCTGGCCCGTGATTTTGGCGGTCATGATTCACGCAGAATATTTTTTCATGTTGCCTCGGGTGAGGTTTATCTAAAGCGGGTACGATCCATGAAATCTTTGCTGGCAGCCGAGCAGACCAAGCTGAACCGGATTCAGGAACAGCTGGGGGAGCCGGGGGATATTACGCTTTTCGACTAGGTGGTGCGGGTGTGATGAGCTGTCTGGCCGGTGTCACACCCGGACATATTCAGGATAGGCCCCCATTTTTTCAATACCATCAGAAGATCTTCCATCATAAAGGGCTTAGTCAGAAAATCGTCCATACCTGCTTTCCGGAAATTATCCTGGTTATCGGTCATGGTCTGGGCGGTGATGGCTATGATGGGGGTATGGATGCCTAGGTCCTCTTCCTGTTTTCTGATCTCCCGGCTGGCCTGGAAACCATCCATCTTCGGCATCTGGCAGTCCATGAGGATTATGTCCGGTTTTAGAGACATGAATTTATCTGTGGCATCAATACCTGTGCCGGCAATATCCACCCTGCACCCAAACGTCTTGAGCATGGTTGAAAAAATTTCCTGATTGGTGAGATTGTCTTCGGCTACCAGGACATGCAGATTGAGCTTATCAATTTTAGCAGGCTGGTCAGCACGGGGTGTGTCAGGCACCTGGGTAACAATTTGTCCGGCCTTTTTTAACGGAAGAACAAAGGAGAATGTGCTTCCCTGCCCCGGTGAACTGCTGCATCTGATGGTGCCTCCCATAAGTGACACCAGGTCCGATGAAATGGCAAGGCCAAGTCCGGTACCCCCGTACTTGCGCGTAAAAGAGGCGTCGGTCTGGGAAAAGGGCGTGAATAAAAGTTCTTGTTTTTCAGGTGGGATGCCGATACCGGTGTCCTTGATGGAAATGGTGAGGTCAACCCAGGCCCCCTGGCCGGCAAAATTTTGAAATGGACTGTCCTGGGGTCCGGATGTGGACACCATGATGGTGACTCCGCCTTGTTCTGTAAATTTCAGGGCATTGCCCGCAAGATTGATCAGAACCTGCCTGATTCTTGTGGGGTCTCCCACCAGGGAAAGGTGTGTCCCCTTTTGAATATCAACAGTCAGGCTGAGATTTTTATCCTTGGCCGCTGACAATAAAAGGGTTTTAGTGTCCGTCAACAAGCTGCCTAAATCAAAGGCAATGGATTCCACTTCAAGTTTTCCCGCTTCAATTTTGGAGAAATCCAAAATGTCGTTGATGATCTCTAACAGTGACAGGGCTGATTTCTGAATATTGCCTGCAAATTTTCTTTGTTCTTTGGAAAGTGGCGAAGAAAGAAGGATTTCGGTCATACCGATAATTCCGTTCATGGGCGTTCTGATTTCATGACTCATGTTGGCAAGAAACTGGGACTTTACAAGGCTTGCCTCTTCAGCTTTTTTCTGGGCCGTTTCCAGATGAATGACCGTGGATTCAAGTTCTTCCTTGGCCCGGGTCAAATCCAGGGTTCTTTGTTTGACCCTGGATTCAAGGCTGGCACTGTATGCATGAAGCTCCTGGTCCCGGGCCTGAATCTCTTCAATCATCTGGTTAAACTGCTCAACAAGCACACCGAATTCATCATCACTGTATTTTTTTACCCTGACCCGGTAATCTTTTTCCCGGGTCACCTGCCCCATGGAATCGATGACAGCAAATAAAGGCCGGGTGAATATGGACTGCATCTTGGAAGATAAAATCAGGACCACTGCCAGGGTGATGGCAACAATGCCGGCAACAATCAGGTAATAAACATACAGCCTTGTTTTCAGTTGCTGCATATCATCAATCAGATGAATGGCACCTAAAAAGTTGCCTTTAAAAATGACCGGGAGGATCACATGGGCATGACCCTTTGCAAATCCGCTGATCTTTTTCTGGTCAGCTATCATCTCAACTGGAGAGATTCCTGCTTTGCATAGCTTTCTGGCTTCATCTGCCAGTATGGAATTGGCTGTTGAGCCCTTTGAAAAATTTGCATAGACGGCACCCTGGGTGTCGTAAAGAATTGCGCCGATAATGCCCTGTTTTGCTGCCAGGGCGGTCAGGTCCTCCGTTGCCGCGTCCCGGTCATTGAACATCATGGCAACAGAGGCGTTCAACGATACCAGGTCTGCCATGGATACAAGTTCATCCACCAGATTGTTCCTGGCATTATAGGTTTCATAGGCCACCATGGAACCGGCCATCATGAAAAGGGCCAGCAATGCCGCAAATCCAAGGGTCAGAATCAGCTTCGTTCTGATGGAAACAGTGCTGTAATTTAATGTTTTTTTTATTTTATTCTTTTTCATTTGTAATGACAGCCAGTTTAAGCAGTCTGGAACTGAATTTGAGCTGGTGTGCCGTGGCGGTTTTAATATTCACCTCAAAATGGAGATGATCATTTCTTGTGAAAAACTGAATGATACCTCCGGCCCGGCTGAAATTTTTATCTTCACCAATGGTGAGAACGGGTCTGTCCCCAATATCGTTTAAAATTCGTAAGACTTGTTCCAAGCGGGTATGTCTGCTGATAAATATAATCTGACTTTCGGCCAGGGCTTTTTCATAATCTTTTTTATAATTTTCGGCGTTGGGGTCAGGGTACTGGATGGATATGATACGCCCGGCAATGGCCTTTCCATCAATGGCATTAAAGTACGCCTTGAGGTATTTATCACCGAACACCGCTATTTTAAAGTTGTCCCCGTCACTGTGAAAAGTGGTTT
The DNA here is from genome assembly GCF_963665355.1 of uncultured Desulfobacter sp. Taxonomy (GTDB): domain Bacteria; phylum Desulfobacterota; class Desulfobacteria; order Desulfobacterales; family Desulfobacteraceae; genus Desulfobacter. The sequence goes on along the minus strand of NZ_OY762229.1, from coordinate 5,450,077 downwards.
CGGGCCATTGAATAAGTTTTGTGAAATTGTAAACAAAGGCGGCTTTGACCGTATACTCTTCAACATTCTGTGACCGGACTGTTCCCCATGCCAGAGATAACAGAATCGGACAGATACCGGCCGAAATGAATATTTTTTTTATTTTATGCATTTAAAAATTGCATCTGCCATAGTGCCATGGGCAATACCGTATACCTTAAAAATTAAAGGTCAGGCCGGCATAAACACTGCGGGGGACTTCCACAGGGTAACCGAATGCTTCCTGAACAAATTCAAGGTGGCTGTCTTCAAGCAGGTTCTGGCCTGTCAGGAAAAATTCCAGGTCTGGCCGTATCTGCCATCCCAGGCGAAGGTCCAGGGTTAAGTAATCATCAATTTCATAAATTTCCGTATCCTCGGAAGAAAGTCCGTAGATGGCGTTGGTTTTACCCACATATCTGAGCCAGACATCCAAGGTCAGATTTTGGATCAAATCAAACCGGCCTCTTAAAGAGACCTGATGTTTGGTAAATCCAAAGTCGATTTCGTAATCTTGGTCATTGTTAAAATCATGGCATGTCAGTGAATAGGCCAGGGTCCATTTGACGTTTTTGCCTGTGGCCAGATCAACGGCAATTTCTGCTCCCCAGGATCTGGCATTGGACATGTTGCTCAACTCAATGTCCCAGAGATATCTTTGATTTTCTGCGTCAAAATAGTAGGATTTCTGCGGCGAATAAATTCTTAGATTTTCATAATCATTATAAAATAGTACCAGGTCAATGGAGAGTCGCGATTGCGGGATAAAACGGTATCCTGCTTCCCAGGCCCACAGAATTTCTGCCTCCTGGTCTTTATTGTTTACGAATCTGGCATATAAAGGGGCGCCGCCGACATCCTGTCCACGAAGATAGACCACGGCATCAGTCTCCACCCGGGAGGGAATCCGGGTGGCCCGGGAAACGGCAGCCCAGAACCTGTGCTGTTCAGACGGTGCCCACAACAGCCTTGTGGAGGGCTGAATTTCAAAACCAGTGTAATCGTTGTGTTCAAATTTTGAACCCAGGGTCAGTTTGATTTTATTCTCAAGTAAAGAGACCTCATCCTGGATAAAGGCTGAGTACAGAAGTTGATCTGTGCTGACCGGATCCATATACACAACTTTTGAGCCGGAATAGTCATCATATGACTGGCGAAGCCTGAGTCCCCAGATAATATCGTTGGCAAAACCCAGCCCGAAACGGTGCTGGAACTGGGCATCAAAGTTTTGCCGGTCTTCGTTGAGAATATCCTGGGACCGTTTCATGGTGTCATAATACATCTGTACAGACATTTCCGATGTTCCGGAAAGAACCTTTGTCCAAAGCCCCATGATATTGCTTCCGGATACATCGGTTGTGACGGGAACCTCTGCCATGTATGGCGACTCCTGACTGTAAATATAGAGATCCTGGTGGATGCGACCGTCGTAAAAATCCCCCTGGAGGGTGAAATTGTCGGACAAAGAGGTCTGGGCATCCATTCTGAAACCGGCCTGATTAATCTGCCAGTCATCGCCTGCATCTTCCCCGGAGACACGTTCAAACTCATTCATGGCGCGATGTTTGGCATAAATTCGCCAGAATTTGTCTTTGCCCATGGATCCGCCATATCTTGCGGCTGCCATGTTTTTTTCCACTGATCCCGCAGCAGCCTGTGCAAAACCACCCTGGGTATCACTGGCCCGCCTGGTGATAATATTGATCACCCCGTTGACCGCATTGGACCCCCAGATGGTGGCCCCGGGGCCACGAATGACCTCAATACGCTCCACGTCCTCAAGAAGCACATCTGTCACTTCCCAGTAAACACCTGAAAAACTGGGGGTGTACACACTGCGTCCGTCAATCAGAACCTGAAGACTTGGAGAGAACCGGCTGTTAAATCCCCTGCAGTTAATTGCCCATTTGCTGGCGTTAATCCGTGCCACATTCACGCCCGGGACCATGCGCAGGGCATCGGGGATACTAGTGGCCCCGCAGCGCTTGATATCCTCCCGGGTGATTACGAAAACTGCAGCCGCACTGTCAGACAGCCGCTGGCTTTTTTTATTTACAGACGTTACTTTAATGTCCATGAGTTCTTCAATGGAAAATTCTGTCAGGTCCTGGTTCTGGGCTGATTGGCACATGTTTGGCAAAAACAAAAATAGAAGCAGGCCCGGCAGAAGTAACAGAGGCAGAATTGTTTTTTTTGGGAAAACGTGGAGCACCTGCCCCTTCTCTTTCTTTTTAGATTATGGATATATTGTATTAAGCTGAGCGTTATCTGGACAATAGTGATGAATAGTAAACTTTAACGTCTCTTTTTGTCAATCAATTCCAGCAATTCTAAATTTGCCATTAACTTGTTTCAGAGGATGCTCATTGGACACTTTTTTGTTCGTGTCCCTCCGGCAAGCATGTGTATCCTGCTTTTTTCAGGAATGAGTCTTCCCTGAAGACCAAATTTATAGCAGCTACAACAAGTCTACAGAGCGTTGTCCTTATAATTCCAAGGCAACCATTTGGAAGGGTCTTTGAATAAGGCGGAAGAATTTTGTATCAGGGTGACCAGGTAATCAAGCGGATTGATTCGCATCAGGCGGCAGGTATGGATCAAACTCATGAACATGTCTCCAATGAAGGCGCCATGCTCTGTTCGGTAAAACAATGAGTTTTTCCGGTGTTGAATGCAGCGTTTCAAGCTTTGTTCACAAATATTATTATCCAGAGGAGCCCCCGGTATCTCCAAAAACCGCGTCAATTTGGCCCAGTGGTTTTTCATGTACGTGATTGCCTTGCCAAGCCCGGAGTTCGGCTCCACCAGATTTTCATCCGTCTGGCGATTCAACCAGGCTTCAAGTTCTGTCATCAGAGGACCGCTGTGTTTTTTATGATAGACTAGCCGTTGGTCTGGTGACATTTTCTGCTCTTTGGTCCTGGCGTCTATACAGTAAACTTCAGCGAGCATTTCAATGACATAGGCGGCTTCATCAGGAAAATTGTCAATCTCATCTACAAAATTCCTGCGGGCGTGTGTCAGGCAATTGCACAAAATCGCCTTGAACGCTTCACTAATATTGCGTGACAGGGCGTCACACATCTGAAGCGGTGCCGGTCTGCCGGCATCTCTTTTCCTGTAAAGATCGCTGATGTTTTCACCCGCATGATTTCGTCCGGTATAGAACAGCGCAATCTGTCTGCCATCATCGAATCGGGAGATGATTCCCGTGGTAAATATCCCGGTTCTTTCACCTGCTGTTCTGTCCTTGTTTTCCTTCATCAGAGACAAGATTTTCATGGTGGTATCATCATTGTGAAAAACCTCTCCCTGGGCTGCTTGATAAGCCAGTTCACGGAAAACCGGATAGATGAGGTCTGCAGCAGTTTCGGACTTATCCCACTGGGTGGTGGCAGGAAGTGGTATACCAAAACTTTCCTGAAGTTTTTCCAGCCGGCTCCAGGGAAAACCACAGCCATACTTAAGAATGGCAATCATTGCCAGGGCACTGGCATCATAATCTCTACCGGTTCTGTTTTCTGGAGCTTTTGCCGTAAAGACCATGCCACACAGATTGCAGCGGAGTTTTTCCAGTTCATAAACGGTAGCCGTTACCGGTACCTGACCGGTAAAACAGATGACCCGGCCCGGTTTTTTGAGTCGATAAACAATCCCTTTGAGGCATTCGGGACAGGTGTCTTTATGTTTGAGGTCTCCATGGGTAACCGATTGTCGGTCGGCACCTGTGAAATCGTCGGCAGCCCGTCTGCCATGTCCCTTTATAGTCGTTGATTTATCTTGATTTCGGGTTCCGGGAGGCCGATTTTTGAGAACTTTATCCTTTTTTTCGGTCTTTGGGCCGAACACCATGGCCAAAAGCTTTTTAATGGAGGATGCCTTGTCACTGACCGCCCGGCTCAAGACTTTGACGGCATTGATCATGGCCTTGATTGTATCAACATCCCCATCGGCAAGACGACCGGATTCCGCCCGTTCAATCAGCGCATCAAGCTCGTCTTCTGTCAGGTTCAGCGCTTCCATTGGGGAGCCTTGTCATGAGTTGTCGAAAATCGCGGATCAGGGGATATCCCCAGACCGCCTTGATGGAGCGGGTTTTTATATGCCTGTTTTCCTGTTTTCCCCGTCCGGTGGTATCACCCAGATAGTGCCAGTTTGCCGCTTTATAACAGGTGCCGGCAAATAATTCGGTGTCAACAAATGTCTCGAGATAATAGACCGGATGGCAGTAAATACGCTCCCAGTCCCTGGACAAATTCCTGGCCATATACCCTAACAACCATGAGGCCAGGTGAGGTACCCGGAACCAGGGCAGGATCAGAAACCGGCTGTTATAGGCGATATAGCGAAGGTTGTGATCCCGGTGCTGTTTCTTCCAGCCGATATGTCGGTCTCTGGCACCGATATGCCGGGGTGCCGATGACCATGAAAAACATGCCACCGGCCGTTTGTCGGCAAAGACCATATATTTAAGTTGCTCTCCCACAGGATGGCAATATCCCAGGTAATGATGATGCTCAATCAAGCTGTTAAATAAAGGTTCATTGGGTGTGTTTTTTACCAGTACAATATCAAGGGGGCTTATTTCCCTGAGCGTCATCGTCACCGGGGTTTGATCGATTTCCGGTTGTTCCGGCTTTTTGCGGTTTAAAAACGGGTTGGGCGGGTTGTGTTTTCTGGCCGGAAGATTAATATGCCCGTTTCTATGGAGTTCAAGCATAAATCCCCGGGCGATCATATCACGAAGGCTGCCGTTGGCCTGAACCCAGTTCCATTCCCGGCACAATATCTGTGACAGAGCGCGGCGGCTTGCTGTGGGATTGTCGTCGATCAACAGCCTGATAAATTCAATATCAGCCTTAGTCGCGCTTCTGCCACGGTATGTGAGTACAATGTCGTTGTCCATAACCACCGTATATGCCGAAATATACCGTGGAACGCAAGTGAAAAATGAAACCGGCTGAAAAATTTATACGGACAGTTTTCGCCATACGGGAGCAGCCCGGGTATGAAACGGATCACCATTCCAAAGCAGCATCTGAAGCTCATGCGCTTCAAGACACCGGCCGGCAGACTGATCCCTTTTGGGCCACCAGTTGAAACGCCCCTTGGAGAGCCGCTTTTGGCAAAGCCAGAACCCCTGGCTGTCATAGCATAAAACCTTGATGGCCGTTCGTCTTCGGTTAATAAATACGAACAGGTATCCTGAAAAGGGATCTGATTGCAGGACCTTTCGGCATATACTGGCCAGGCCGTCGATTCCTTTTCGAAAATCTACGGGCTCCGGAGCAAGCAGTATCCGCATATGTGGTGTGACCTGGATCATGGCGCACCAGCTAGTAAATATCTGCCAAGACTGATCACTGCAGGATCTGCCCTGCCGTTGAAGCACATGCGCATTTTTATGCCGGTTTGATTTTCTATTTCTATAACGCAGTTGAAACTCTCCGGCAGGGATACCATTTCAATAAACATGGAAGATTCATCGTCTGCAGGCAGATTAATTTCAGCAGGAGGCATGTCAATAATTTTTTCTTTAAGTGCTGTGTAATTCAGTCCCAAGCCTCGGGCAATCTTATTTATACTCATACCCTGGATGTGGTAAAGATCTGCTGCGGTTTGCCATAGATTATCCGATATACGGGGCCGTCCGGTTTTACTATTTCGCCAATTTGAAAAAAGTTGCTGGGCTTTTTCCAATGCGGCTGATTGTTCGTTTGTTAATGGTTGGTTGTTCATCGGTTCTCTCCTTTGCAATGTCTATGCTGGAACCGATAGTATCACCCGGGGATGATTATTTCATGCACGCTTACCGAAGGGACACTTTTGTTCGATGAGCATATCTCAGCAAGGCTGACCATCTAAGTTTTGACATTCAATCTTTAATCTGGCTGTAAGAAAACCATCGAAATAATATCAATTTAGCGCAACTATCCTATCCCCAAATATCTGGAAGGAAAATTTTGTTATAATTTCAAGTCTGGGAAAGCAAAATGAATCGGTATCAACTCGTATCAGGTCGTGCTTCCAATTCAAGTCCGCGTATCATGAAGTCTAAAAGTGCCTCCCAGTTGTCAAAATATAAATACCTGGTGAGTGCCCGGATATCATCAAAAAAAGTCTTTCTTGCTGGAAGGTTATCTCGAACCAACTTGTATTTTTTATCGACATTGTCCAATAGGGTGTGAAAAAGAAAGGCCAATAGGGTGTGAAAAAGAAAGGCCAATAGATTAAACGTCGCCAGAATTGAGGAAAGGTGCTTCTTCCCGTGTCCAAAATTATGCTCCAAATGATAGCCTCTGTTTTTCAAAACATTATTGTTCTCATTTTCAACTTTCCAGCGAGCCCGGCCATTGATCACAAGTTGTTCTACATTTTCTTTATGGATTTCAAAATTCGTTGCAAAGGCATTTTTATAAATAATTTGATCGGTTGCCAGTGTTGTCGTTAGTTCACACCAGTTGACATGCAATGCGTCAGCGCCATCTTTCAAGGGGACGTTGTTAACAAAACGATAGGTATCAATCTCCTGTCGTTTCCCTGTCCATCGCTTAACAATGTGGGTGTTAAGATCGTTTGAATCCAACCCTTCTATCCATTGGTATAAGGTTTTATGTGAATCTGGTTTACAAACCAAAATAAAATCAAAGTTCTGGTCAAGCATCAATTCGCATAAAGGCTGTTTGCAATACAGATCATCGCCTAAAATGGTAAATCCGAATTGGCTATACCCTTGGGAGTATAGGCGTATCCAGCGTTTTGCAGCGGCATTTTCGCAATCTTGTTTTTTATGACCATCTTGCGGTGTGATAAATTCCGGCTGTAGCGGTATGACGTTATTGTTACCGGGGGCAACAATTACAGGTGTAATAACCGAATGGGAGTATGTGGTAGTTCCGTTCCGAGGCTCCTTTTTGTTACAGTTTTCACAGTGAATTGATGTGGAGGAAAAATATTGAACACCGTCAAGGGCCAATAATAAATTTCCGTTGTATGAACGATATGAACCAAGATGCCCCATATCATTGAGACCATAAAAAATGTATGAAAAAATAGGGAAAAGATGAGTTGGCGGAACCGGATCTAATAAATTTCTAATTTGGTTATCACTAGGAATAGCCTGTACCCTGAATAAAGATTGGGCATTATTTTTTCCTTTATTTTGCTGCATTGATTTTTGAAACGCTAAAAATGAAGGATTTTGGGTAAAAAAAACCGAAAACGCAGCAAGGGCCGCATCCGCTATGGTGTAAATCGTGTTTTTCCCGGTCCTCAAATCAGGTAAATCCTGAAGCGTCTTTCGGAAAAACTCAATAACTGAATCAAACGTGAATTCTCTCATGAGTCATAGGATTATCAGAAAATGAATCGTTTGTTTACATTCTTTAAATGATCCACCAAATTTAGAATTGCTGAATCAATTCCGGGATGATCATTTGTCCGAAATCCTTTCAAGCAGGGCCTGGTAGGCGTTGTTCAGCTCCACAAACCTGTCGTGGCTGCCGCCTCTGTCGGGATGATGCTGTCTGGCCAGGCGCCTGAACACCCGGGTCAGGTCTTTTTTGCTCATGGATTCAAGGGCTTTGGCCGTGAGATTGAAAATTTCAAACGCCCGGGAGAGTTTAAGCTGCCGGGATGCGCCGGGTGGCTTGGACCACCGGCTTCTCTGGCGGAACTGGAAATCTTTGACCATATCATCCAGCAGCACCGAATCCCCGTAAGTGTGATCAAAGAACATAACCGCATACCGGACCAGGTACTCATGAAGCCTGCTGGTCAGCCCGAAAAGCTCCTTGTTCAGAAGACATAGCTCCTGGATAAAAAATGACTCCACCTTCTCCTGGTCCAGGGCATGGGGCATGTGCTTGGCCATGAATCCCTGGAAAAAACGATGGAGGTCAAGCGCTGTGTATACATAGGATTTCAGCTCTTTTTTTCTTAAAAGATTTTCCTGGTCCATGAAATACTGCTCAATCTCATCCCGGGACTTGTCATGCAGCTGCCTGAAAATCACCGCCGGCATATTCACCATTGGACCCTGGTCCATATTGCCGAATTTGAGAAAGTGAGCCCGGCGTTTGTCAAAGGCGTGGACCTGTCTTGCGATGGTCTGTTTTTGAGCCATTGTCATGGGTGAGTACTTTCTATCAGAGCGCTGTCTGAACGTCTGGGTGGCCCTTCGGATGGCGGGTCGGATAAAAGGCCAGAACAGGTCTTCGAGCTGTGCGCTGTCAAAGGTTCCGGCCAGACTTGAAATTTTTGACTCCAGATCCGGGCTCAAATACCAGGCATTGCCACCGGGGTAATCAATCCAGGCACCGGGGCAGGGGCCTAAATCAAAGATGTCCCGGGCCACCATCTGTTCGCCCTGCCTGACTGATTCCCGCAGGACATAGGTGATCTGCCTGTCTTTTTTTATTTTTGCAAGATACATGGCTACCCGTGGGTCCCGGGGTTTTTATACGCCAGGGTGTCAAGTTTGACCAGATTGTACTGCCGTGAACCCAGGCCGATGTCCTGGGCATACGCAAGCTGGTGTTCCCAGTCTATGTTCGGATAAAGTCCTTTGAACTTGTCCTCCCCCGGGGCCAGGTGGGTGGCCAGCGCTGAAGATGCAAGGCCCTGGGCCTGGTTGACAAGGTCTGCACAGGCCTGGTCAATGGCCACAGGATCCCGGGATGCCACCACACCGATATCGTTGCAGATGGGAGATTCGGCATAGGGCAGGCAGTCACATTTGGGAGATACGTTGGTGATAAAGTTGACAAACAGGCATTTGCCTGCCTTGTCTTTGAGGACACCAGCGGTATATTCCATCATCTTTTCAAGAAAAACCGGAACATCCTGGTTCCAGTTGATGCTGATGGACTGGGTGGGACAGCGCACAATGCATTCGGCACACCCGATGCAGGACGCTTTGTCAATGTATGCCTTTTTATCCTGAATGGTTATGGCCTGGCCCGGGCAGTGCCGGGCACACTGGCTGCAGCCGATGCAGGTTTTTCGTTTAATTTTAGGGCTTACATTGGAATGCTGGTCCAGCTTGCCCCGGCGTGATGCACATCCCATCCCCAGATTTTTAAGGGTGCCGCCAAAGCCCGACAGTTCATGTCCCTTGAAATGGGCCAATGCCACAAGAGCATTGGCATTTACAATCTCTGAACCGATAAACACTTCTTTATTATGTGTCAGGTCCACCTTTACGGCTGTTTCACTTTTTCCGAACAGGCCGTCGGCAATGATCACCGGCGCGGCATCCATGGTTGAATAGGAAAATCCGTTCTCCACAGCAGTTTTGATATGGGATACGGCATCAGAGCGGGTTCCCACATACAGGGTGTTGGCATCGGTGAGAAATGGTGTGGCATCAGCTTTTCTGATAGCCCGGATAATTTTGCGTACAAGAACCGGACGGATATAGGCGGTATTTCCCTTTTCACCAAAATGCACCTTTACCGCCGTCAGGTCGTTTTTGTCCAGAACAGAATGAAGGCCTGCCGTGTTGACCAGTCGTTCCAGCTTAGCTGGAAAGCTCTCTTTTGATGTTGCGGTCATATCTATGAAAAATACATCAGCCCCCATTACGCTCTCCTTTTCCCATTAATAAGTGTAAATTCAAAGATAAGGTATCTGCCATGGAAATTCAATACAGGTGAGCTTTGTCAATTTTGGGGGGCTCGGTTTTGTTTAGATGGTGCCAAAATGCTGGTTTCTCCTGGAATTTGACTTAACTGTCCAGGCATGTTAATAAAAATTTTCACCCTTGCAGATGATAACAACATGCCAATGACACCAGGTATTTCAAAAAAACTTTTTATTTTTCTCTTTTTTTTCATTTTCATATTTTATGGTACCGTTTACGGCTTGTTCATAAAGGTCAAGGAGATGTCCGGTGCCTCTGGCCGTATTGTCGGCATCAGCAACCAGATCTCGGTATTGTCCAATGATGTCAAAAACAGCCTTCTTGATATGGATGCCAATATCAAGAAATTGAAATTGCTGAAAAAAGATGTGTATTGGAATTATTTTGAAACAGCCCGGCGTAATTATCAGAAGGCCCTTGTAAAGATCATAACCCTTGATTCAGGACAAGGATCTTCAGCAGGATACTGGCGTGACATTGACCGGAACTTTGGCGGGTATGTCCAGTCCGGCGTATCCATGGAGCAGGCTATGGGTGGGGACTATATCTGGATTGACCCAGATGTGATGGACCAGTGGACGGCCGCCATTGGGGCGGCCAGAAAGGACAATGAAGACAGAATTGAAGAGTTATTGATTCTGATCAACCGTTTAAGCCGACAGGTGGTGAAAAACGGTATGGTCGGATTTGGTATTTCAATATTAATGGGTATTATGGGAGTTTTGTTTATTTCCAGATCCATCATTGTTCCCTTAAATAAACTGAAATCCGGCCTTAAACGGGTTTCTGATGATAACTATACCTATGAGATGGATATTACTTCTAAAGATGAATTCGGAGAGCTTGCTGCGGCATTCAATAACATGAACCGTCAGCTCAAAGCCGATGACGAGATTCGTTCTGACTTTATTGCCACTTTAAGCCATGAAATCAGAAGTCCATTATCTTCCATCCGGGAATCTGTGAACATGATGACCGAAGAGGTTCTTGGTCCGATAAATGATAAACAAAAAAAATTTTTAAACATTGCCGCCAATGAGATTGTCCGGATCACAAGCCTTTTGAACCACCTGCTTGATACTTCGGTTCTGGTTTCAGGAACCAAGAAAAGACAGGTGGCCCCCTTTGATCCCAACCAGCTTGTACATTCCGCCATTTTAAGCATCACACCTACGGCAAAAGCCCGGGGAATCCGAACAGAGTTCATTGCCCTTGCCCAAGCTCCCATGGCCCAGGGCAATGAACAGGAGATCATGCAGGTCATAATAAATATTCTGGATAATGCGCTGAAATTTTCACCGGACAACAGCCGGGTGGATATCCGGTTAACCCGGGGGCCGGGAAAGCATTTTGTGACATGTGATATCAGTGATGAAGGACCCGGTATTCCCGAAGATAAAAAAAGTCTGATATTTAAAAAATACTACCGGGCCAAGGAGGTACGAAAACACATGAACGGCGTAGGCCTTGGTTTAAGTATTGCCCGGCGGATCATCCAGGCCAATGGTGGAGAAATTTTTGTGGAGAACAAGCCGGATATCGGGTGTACCTTTTCCTTTACGTTACCGGTGGTTTAATATATGAGCCTTAAGGATTTTTATATGCGTGTTTCATGGATATTTGATTTTTTTCCGCATTTGCTCATGGGAAGGACTTTCAGGCGGTTTCATTTTTTTTACAGAGGGCTGGTTTTTATGGGGTTTACAGGGATCATTCTCACCGGGTGCAGTTCGATATCCCCCTGCACTGTAATCTGCCGGGATCCCATGATCACGCAGGGCCAACAAGCCTATTTAAACAGAGAGTATACCTTGTCCCGAAAGATTTTTTCACAACTTGCTTTGAGGAAAGATGATTCAAAACTTCAGGCGGCCGGCCTGTATGGAAATGTTTGTCTTGACATGATCCTTGCCGAAAATGCCCAGGATTTTAGAAATGCCGTGGCGCAGCTTTTGCTTTTACCCTTACAATTGTCTTGCCGGATTCCCCAGGGCATGGAACAGGGTCCGGCCGGGCTGGAAATCTGGCAGAATATATGGGCCACAATGCATCCGGGAATGATCGAGAAAGCCCTGGCCCATGGTATGGCTTTGCTTGCATCCGAGCGGTCAGGTCTTCTGCAAAAGCTCAATGATCTTTATGCCAAGCAGGAAGTGTATAAAAAAGAGCGTGTCGGCATGCAGGAAAAGATTGATTCCCTTGGGCCGAGAATAGCAGCCTTGGAAAAGCAGAATATAGGCTATATGGCACAGATAACTGATCTTTTGTACCAGATCACGGTGCTTGAAAAAATTGATAAGGAACGGCAGGAGCAAAGGGAGACCCAGTGACTACCGCACATAAAATACTCATTGTTGACGATGACCCCAGTATCCTTGAGGTTTTGGACGCAAGGTTGTCCGCATCCAACTTCAAGGTGTTGAAGGCAAGGGATGCGGCAGGTGCCGAGCAGATACTCAAAGCCCAGAAAGGCATAGATCTTCTGGTTTCAGATATAAAAATGCCGGGAAAAAGCGGCATGGAACTGTTTACGGATATCCGTAAGTCCCTGCCGGATCTGCCTGTGATTTTTCTGACGGCCTACGGCACTATACCCGATGCTGTGGACGCCATTAAACTTGGCGCAACCGATTATATTTCCAAGCCCTTTGACGGTTTGGAACTGATTAAGAAAATCAATTCCATGATGGCCAGTACGCAAGCAGGCTCCGGAGCCGGATCCATGCCGCCCTTTGAGGCCGGGTTCTACTGGGGAAAATCTGCTGCCATGAAGCACCTTTATTCCATGGTGAAAAAAGTGGCTGACACCCAGGTCAACGTGCTTATTCTCGGGGAAAGCGGGGTGGGGAAAGAACGAATTGCCGGATGCATCCACAAAAACAGTCCCAGAAGAAAACAGCCCTACATGGTGGTGGACTGCGGGTCAACACCGGCGGGTATTCTTGAAAGTGAGTTGTTCGGCCATCTGAAAGGGGCGTTTACCCATGCCGTCAAAGACAAGGTCGGGCTTATCCAGGTCGCGGATACCGGTACCCTTTTTCTGGATGAAATCGGGAATATCTCCCATGATATGCAATGCCGCCTGTTAAGATTTCTGGAGGATAAAAAAATTCGCCAGGTGGGTGCGGTAAAAGAGACGTCTGTGAACTGCAGGGTCATTGCCGCGACCAACGCTGATCTTTCCCAGGCCATTGAAGAGGGAAGTTTCCGTCAGGATCTGTATTACCGGCTCAAAGGACTCACCCTGACGATTCCCCCTTTGCGGGATCGAAAAGAAGATATTTCTGCCTTGGCCAATTTCTTTGCCGACAGCTATGCCCAGGCTCATGGCCTTGACCGGTTACGTATTTCTGATGCCACTGTAAAAGTACTGGAAGAACATACCTGGCCCGGCAATGTCCGGGAACTGAAAAACACCATTGAAGCCGGGGCGATTCTGTGCCGCGATCAGGTCATTGAACCATGGGATCTCCAGGTTGAAGGTATCAGGGAAAATGCAGTGCTGACCGCCGATCTGCCCGAGTCCCAAGCTTTTTCCATTGAGCAGAGTGAAAAAGATACCATTATAAGGGCCCTGAAAAAAACAAGGGGGGTTCAGAAAAATGCAGCGGATCTTTTAGGCATCAGCAAGCGGGCTATGCATTACAAGGTTAGAAAGTATGACATCGACCCTATACAATATAAATAGTACCAGAACGGATTTTCTTTCAGGTGCTGAAGAGATGGGAGTTACAAAATTTGCTTTTCAAAGTTACCAATTTTGCATCTTGCCTTTCTGATTTAATTTAATGCCCGGGTGATTTGTGGCGTACTAATAAAAGTTTCATAACTTTAACGTCATTTCTGATGACCCGATACCTGGTGTTTGGAAATCGCAGATTCAGTCCGGCTGTATTCCGAAGAAAACTTTGGGATCTGCCGGATTATTTGCTTTTTACTAAGTTGGGGGACGGACTGGCACATAAGTTGCCGTTAATTCCTGTTACATTTAAAAAAATTGTGTTCTCTATGCATTCGAAAGGAGGTCGTTGATCAGTGAAGGTGAAACAGGAGGGCAATATGTATTTTAGTGCGGAGTTCCAACTGGGTAATCCGGGCATATACTATCAGTTTAAATTGAGGGAAAATGAATCAGAGCCATTTTTCGCTCTGGTGACAAAAAATTCAACGGCGTTGCAGACGCTTAGAAGTGGTGACCTTGTTCCCATGATTTTCCATTACCAGGATAAGACCATTCCCGCAGTTCATAAAACCACTCGCATCAAATATATTCTTGACGGTACACCCATAGGATTTAAAGATCACTTTATGATTGGTCTGGATATCGACAGAGTCGGTGAGTAATTGATTTTCGAAGTACCCCAGCAAGGTCTATACGGAATTCATCGATGAACCGTGTCAGGGCGTCAAGTCCCACCAAAGGATAAGGGGCGTAGGGAAGGTCCATCAGACGGGGCCATGAAAGTGCGGGGTTTGAGTTTTTCTGGCCCTTTTCATCCGGGATCCGGTGGTTGCAAAACAGTCCGGAAATATTTATATCAAGCACTTCAAGCTGGTGCGCAATTCTTTGGGTCTCCGCCAGGGACAATGTATCTGTATTGTGCACGATATAACAGACAGCCTTTTGTTCAAAATAAGGATTTTAACGCCACCAACGCATGATACAGGCAGGCGGTCTAAAATTATTTAAACTTGCTTACTGTAAAATACCTGGAGATGATGGATACGTTTTTGTTTGTCAGGTGCAGTTATCCGCCATCACAGTTGACTTCACTATACTCCGATGATATTGGAGGAACAACTATTTTGTTTAAGCTTAACTAGTTGATTACAATAACCCATGACATCCTTGGCAGACATGAATAACGCTGTTAACATCCTTGAGGAGATCTATACCCTGTTTGACACGGCCATGGCCGGGTTTTCCGTTGCCTGTGCAAAACGGTGTTCCGACTGCTGCACCTGTAATGTCACTGCTACAGGCCTTGAGATTGCCTATATCCGGGACCGACTGACCGGCGGTGCATGGGATGCTGTCCGCGCCCGGTTGACAGGTGCCGGGCACACCCGAAGGTTTCGGCCTCTTCAAACCACCAACGGATTTGCACTGGCCTGCATGGAGGGCCGGGATGAAGACGAGCAGGAAAATGATCCGTCCTGGGGAACCTGTCCTTTGCTTGAGAATGGGATTTGTACCATCTATCCTGTCCGGCCTTTAGGGTGCAGGGTGATGATGTCCACAACACCCTGCCGTCAGTCAGGGCAGGCAGATATGCCTTTGCTTGCATTAACCATCACAACCGTTTTCATGCAGTTTGTGGAACATCTGGATGCAGGCGGTGTATACGGAAACTTCCTTGATCTGCTGGACCATGCTGGAAATTTTTACTTGGACTGCAACGGATTTCAGAGGAAAGAAATAAATTTAAGATTTGTAGAAAATTTATCAATTCCGGCGCTGATGATTCCCCCCGAGCACATTGAAAAGACCCAAAATATTGTTCAATCACTTGGACGCATGATCCGAAAGAGTGAAAGTAAAGGCTAAAACCATAATCGCGCAATACAGGCCACCACACACCATGCCACCACGGCTATGGGTGTCAGCCTGCCTATGGCGAGCAGCCCGAATGCGACAACGGCGATGGCCAAGTCACTTGACACAGTTATCCCTGATAAAAAAATCGGATTATACAATGCGGCCCCCAGCAAACCCACCACGGCCGCGTTTACCCCTGCAATGGCGCGTCCTGCAGCGGGATTGTGTGAAACGGCTCGCCAGAGAGGCAAAACCCCGGTGACCAGCAGGAATCCCGGGAGAAACATAAAAATCAATGCCGTAGCCGCCATGAGCCAGGTGGCGTTTCCCTGTGATAATACCGATCCCAGGTAGGCCGAAAATGCGAACATCGGTCCGGGAATAGCCTGGGCTCCGCCATATCCGGCCAAAAACTGATCGGGCGTCATCCAGCCTGTGGCCACCACAGAATCCTGCAGCAGAGGCAAGACCACATGTCCGCCACCAAACACTAAAGCTCCGGCCCGGTAAAACACTCCTGCCACCGATTCAAGTGTTGGTGAGGGGCTTGAAAATATCGGCAGACCGATGAGAAGTGCTGCAAACAGCAAAAGTAGAATGCCGCCCACACGTGGACCCAATGATATCTGTATCTTGGTTTCATTTCCCGGGATAGAAATATTTCCAAGGAACAGAACACCGGCAAGGGCGGCCAGCACCACAACTATCAACTGAACAATTGCCGACGACATGCTGAGTAACGCAGCAAGGGCAAAAAAAGCGATGGTTTTTCTCGGCGTATCGGGGCAAAGCGTCTTGGACATACCAAGAACGGCATCCGCAACAACGGCGCATGCCACAAGTTTTAATCCATGGATTGCTGCCGCTCCCATGGGGCCGGACAGCATTGGCAAGGCCGCTGCAAAGGCAATAAGCAGCAGCGCTGACGGCAGAGTAAAGGCCAGAAACGCTGATAATGCACCCAACCATCCTGCACGCAGCAACCCGATGCAAAACCCCAGTTGACTGCTGGCGGGACCGGGCAGAAATTGACAGATTGCCAGCAGTTGGCCAAACTGGCTGTCACTGAGCCAGCCGCGGCGCCCGACAAATTCCGCTCTAAAATAACCTATATGGGCAATGGGACCGCCAAAAGATATCATACCAAGCTTTAAGAATGTGAAAAACACCTCCATGGGATTTCCTGGGTCTAAATTTTGTTTCAAAGCTTTAATCATGGGGCAGGACTTTTTATATGGTTAAAACAAGCGCGTTATCAATGGCCTGTGCATAAAGGCGCCCGGGCAGTCATGGGATAACACAACGGGGCTAAATGGTAGCATTTTTGAATGAACCTGTGTTTAAGAATATCGTTAATAAGTTGTTTTTTGCCTGTTATTCCCCTAAACTATGAAGATCCCTAAGCTTGACTTCACCTGTAGGAATGAGTTAAATGCATGCCTGCATTTAAAATATACAGCATATATTATAAGGAATATCCATGACGAAAAACGTGGTAGAAAAAATTGACGACCTGGTGGAAATAAAGACCGTTCTGGTCAGCGTATCCGACAAAAGCGGCTTGGCAACATTTATTCCGGGTCTGCTGGAGATCAATCCGGATATCACCATATTATCCACCGGCGGAACCTACTCCCAAATAAAAGAGATTATTGGACCTGAAGCCCAGGAACGTCTTAAACAGGTCTCTGAATATACCGGCCAGCCCGAAACCCAGGGAGGGCTTGTTAAAACCCTTGATTTTAAAATCTATCTGGGCCTTTTGACCGAAACGTATAATCCTGCCCATCAGGATGACCTGAAAAGAACCCATGCCCTGCCCATCGATATGGTTGTGGTCAATCTCTATCCATTTGCCCAGACCATTGCCAAGAAGAGTGTCTCCGTGGAAAACGCCCGGGGAAACATTGATATTGGCGGGCCCACAATGATCCGGGCGGCAGCTAAAAATTTTATCAGGGTGGCGTCGGTGGTGGATCCCAAATCCTATGACGGTATCCTGGAAGTCCTTAAGACAAAAAATGGGGCGATGGGGCTGAAAGACAGATACTCCCTTGCATCAAAGGCTTTTGAACATACGGCCCAGTATGACCGGGCCATTGCCGATTATCTGGCCGGGCTTTCAGAAAAAGACGTTCAATCGTGTTATAACACAGGGGAGTAAATATGAGCACTGATCTTAAAAAGATGTACAAAACCATTATGGATGACCATTTTACGCCGGCCATGGAAATTTCCTTTGTGGACGGCAATAACCGGCAGACCCTGTTTTATGAAAAGGTTTCCTGGGTCATTGACGGGGTGCAAAAGGGGCTTCGGTATGGCGAGAACCCAGGGCAGGAAGCTGCATTATACCGGCTGGTCAATGGAAATCTGGCGTTGGGAGATGCAAAAACCATCGTGCCGGGCAAGTATCTTGTGTCCGATATTGAGCTGCTGCAGTCCGGCAAACACCCGGGCAAAACCAATCTGACCGATGCGGACAACTCCCTGAACATCCTGAGGTATTTTACGGATACCCCCTGTGCCGTCATTGTCAAGCACAACAATCCCTGCGGGGCTGCCCGGGCGGACAGTCTGGAGCAGGCTTATGCCAAAGCATATATGGCTGATCGTGTGGCGGCATTTGGCGGGTGTATTGCTCTGAACAAGGCTGTGGACAAGGCAACCGCCGAAGGCATTGCCGATCAGTATGCTGAAGTGGTGGTGGCCCCCGAGTTTGAGGACGGGGTCATTGAGATTCTGGGCCGGCGGAAAAATCTGCGTGTGATCCGGATCAACGCCATGGACAAACTGCACGCCTTTATCGGCGAACGGGTGGTGGATTTTAAAAGTCTTATGGACGGCGGTCTTGTGGCCCAGTGGTCCTTTGTGCCCAAGACTCTTAAAAAAGAAGACCTTTTCCTGGCATCCACAGAGTATAAGGGAACAACCTATAAAATTGACCGGGAACCCACGGATCAGGAATATCAGGATCTGCTTTTCGGCTGGCTGGTGGAGTCCGGCATTACGTCCAACTCCGTTATCTATGTCAAGGACAACTGCACCGTCGGGATCGGTACCGGAGAACAGGACCGGGTGGGCGTTGCAGAAATCGCCGTGGACAAGGCCTATCGCAAATTGTGTGACCGGTACTGTTTTGAACGGTACAACACCTCCTTTGCAGACATGACTGATGAAGATAAAAGAGCCGAGATCCAGGCCGATGTGGCCAGGGAAAAGGGCGGCCTTATCGGTTCATCCATGATCTCTGATGCTTTTTTTCCGTTCAGGGACGGTATTGATGTGGGATTACGCCAGGGCGTAAAAGCCGTTATTCAGCCCGGGGGATCCATGAATGATTACCAGTCCATTGTGGCCTGTAATGAAAATGGTGCCGCCATGGTATATACAGGCCAGCGCAGTTTTAAACACTAAAAGCCAAGATCCTTTCCCATTAAATCCACAAGGGTACGAAGGAATATATCTTCGTACCCTTCATGATAACCTGCTAACATCTTAAAATTTGAGGCATTGCGTCTTAAACGGCAAACAGAGTCAACTGGCCGCGCCGGGCATCCGCATGCTGGATCGTCACCTGGATTTGGTCCCCGGGTTTAAGTTTCAGTCCCGAGGTCGGCAGTCTGGATTCAAGCATGAATTCTTTGAGCAGAACGTTGTAATGATCTTTGAATGCATCTAACACCAGCCCTTCAAAGCTTTCCCCTCTGAAATCCTGCAGGTATTTGATCAGCCAGTAGCGTTTTCGGGCTGCCTGGATGCGTCCTGTGTTGGATACGGCTGTGGAGATGGATGCAAGGATGTCATCAAGTTCCTTGGCGGAATAGGGGGTTCCTATGCCTAATATGGCCTTGATCTGGCGCTGGGTCAGCAGGTCATGATAGCGTCTGATGGGGGAGGTGGCCGTCACATAGGCTGGTACGCCCAGGCCTGCATGGGGCTCGGCCTGGGTGGTAATGACAGCCCTGCTCAGGTGTTTGCGCTGGAGAAAATTGGGCATCAGTTGGGTCTCGACACCCTTGAAAATACGTTGTTTCGGTTGTGCCTGGGACCGGAATACCGCGGGGCAGTTGTTATTCTTTAAAAATTCAGCCATCAGGGAGTTGGCCAGAATCATCATCTCTGAGACCAGCATCCTTGATGGATTCTCCCGATCCACCTTTGTATAGCGAATATTTTTGTTTTCATCCAGCCATACATTAACCTCGGGCAGGGTGATCTGGATGGCTCCGGACTTAAGACGCTTGTCTCTCAACACGGTCGCCATTTTGTAAAGGGTGGTGATGGGGTCGTTTTTGCCGTTGACAATATTGGCCTCGGTATAACTCATCTGATGGTGGACCTTGATGACCGATGGAACGATCTGATAGTCCTGGACTTCAAAAAAGCGGTTCATCTGTACCAGGGTGGAAACACCCGGCCGTAATTTTCCTTCCTTGAGACTGCACAGATCTTCGGACAGACTTGGTGGAATCATGGGCAGTTTATCGTCAGGCATGTAAATGGAAGAAGCCCGCTCCCTGGCAGCCATGTCAATGGGGCCCCGGTTGCGGATGCATGCCCCCACATCTATAATGTGAATCCCCAGCCGATAGCCGTTTTCCGTTGTTTCAAGGCTGATGGCATCGTCATAATCCTGGGTGGACTGGCCATCAATGGTGATTAAAGGCAGATTTGTCAGGTCCTTGCGTTTTGGGTCGTCAAATACCTGGGGCGCTGTTTTGCACAGCAGTTCTGCGGCACGGGTCACCTCGTCCGAGAATGTGGTCGGAATATGAAGTGATATCAGGTCAAGGTTTTCATCCTCATCCCAGATACCGGCTTTTACAAAAAGTTCAAATAACCGGTCAGGCGAACCCAGGCCTGATTTCCTAATGATCTCTTTTGCTAAAAAGGATTTTTCAGCGTCATTACTGAAAACATAATAATCCTTTAAAATTTTCAGGACTGCTGGGTCCGGTTCACCCTGGACCTTTTCCTGGTCCTGGAGTCCGGCCAGCCAGGCGGCACCCCTGGCAATCAGGGCATTTCTTCGTTCTTCTTCCCTGATTTGCCGTTTCTTGGCCTCCACCTGCTCTTCAGTGAACGGCAGGAAAATGACTTTGTTAAATTTAAAATAGAGACGATCATTGAAAAAGGCTCTGATAACGGCAGCTTCATGGTCTGGAGTCAACGGCGGATCAAAACAGAACATGGTCATGGCGGAAATATCAATTTCCTGGGGATCATCATGGAGAATTTCCCATAAATCCCGGATATTTATAGACTCAGACAGGGTTTTGCGGATTTCAGTCACCTGTTTCAGGTGAGATACCAAGGTGGTTTTGGAAAGTCCTGTATCCAGCCTGGCCTCCGAAACATGTGCCAGACGTTTTTCGGAAAAGTTGACTTCCCGGCTGTTCTCATTGAGCAGCCGAAGTTTTCCTTTTGCCTCACTTAAAATAACCGCAGATATTATTTTTTGCTGGTCTATATATTCAACAATGCTACCAATATTCATGCAGGGACAATAACAGGAAGGTGTATTAAAGTCAAATCCGGCAAACAAAGACGGCAACTTGAAAACACCCTGTTTTTCAAGTATGATAGCGATTATGACAAAGAAATATAATAGGAAAAATATAGAAAAATTAAAGCAAAAAAATGATCTGCCCAAACTGGTATCGGACAAAGATTTTCTAGATGCATTTTTAATGAATGGCGAAGGCGGGTTAGAAGAAAACCAGGAACCGTTAACAGCGCCTGTCAAACAGCGGAAAAATTTAAATAAACACGGTCTTCCCTTTCTTGATGAATATGAAACCCAGATAAATAAAAATATTGAAGACCCTGACCAGGATGACTCTGATGCAGAGGATAGATCAAAACAGGGATTCGCCGGGCTCCAATGGGAAGATGAGTTTCCAACCCTTCTTGAAGATTCACTGAAACAAAATCTTCCCGTTCGTCACAAGCCCAGGCCCATGCCTTTGAAACGCAGGCTCAAACGCTATCCTCCCCCTGAAACAGATCTTGACCTCCACGGCTTCACCGCCCTCGGCGCCCAGATCAAGGCACGCTCATTTGTTTCAAACGCCCACACCCAGGGCTATTTTACGCTGCGTATTATCGTAGGCAAGGGGCTTCATTCAGAGGACGGCCCTGTGCTTCCCCATGTGGTCGAAGACCTGCTAAAGGAGATGAAAAAAGAGAATATTGTCCTGGCCTATGAATGGGAGGGCAGGAAAAAATCAAAGTTAGGAGCCGTATGCGTATATCTTAAACGGTTTGATGATTAAATTATAACTTATTTGGTGAGCTGGTATTTTTTTACAGCTTTGTTGTGGTCATGTAGGTTTGTGGAAAATTGATGCGTGGTGTCGTTTTTTGACACAAAGAAAAGATATGCTGTCCGGTCAGGGTACAGAGCTGCTTGAAGGGCTTGGGCCCCTGGATTGGCAATGGGACCGGCAGGTAGTCCATTTATCCGGTAGGTATTATAGGGTGTGACACGATTCAAGTGTTTATATCCTATTTTTCCATAATAGTCAGATATGCCATAAATGACTGTGGGGTCACTTTCAAGCCGCATATGGCGTTTCAGCCGGTTATGGAAAACCGATGAAATTATGGGTCGTTCTTTGGCATTGCCGGTTTCCTTTTCGATTATTGAGGCCAGGGTGACAATGTCATAAACGCTGAATCCTATCTTTTTGGCACGCTCTTTCCACTCGTCAGTAAATATTTTATTAAAAGTGGAAATCATTTTTTTTATGAAGGTTTTGCAGTCAGTATCCCTGGAAAAGAAATAGGTGTCAGGAAACAGATAGCCTTCCAAGGTCATTCCCGGTATCTCAAGCTGGTTGATAAATTCAAGATCACTGCATAAAGATAGAAACTCTTGCCGGGAACACAAACCGGCCTCCTGGGTGAGCGTCGCGATCTCTTCCATGTTCAGCCCCTCGGGAACAGTAATGCGATAGAGTTTGTTTTTGCCAGTACATAGAAGATTTAAGATGGTTTTCGGGCTCATGCCGGTGTTCATCTCGTATTCTCCTGCCTTAATCCTTTTTGCTGCCTTGTTTACCCGGACGTAAAGTTTAAACGCAATAAGATTTGAAAGGAGTTTTTGGTCTTTAAGATTTTGGGCTATGGTCGATAAGTGCTGGCCTGAAGATACTGTAAAGGTAACCGGTTGAGAAGGTGTGGCAAAAGGTGAGTTGATAAAAGAGTCCATCCAGATCATTGCGCTGACAGCTGCCGCAGCAATGCACAGGCAGATCAAGGTCAGGATCAAGACAATAGTTTTTATTCTACGGGGCGCACCTTGTTTTTTTTTGAATGTTTCAATAGTTTTGTTCTGATCGCTCAATAGTGTTTTTATTTTAAGCGGTTAAATTAAAAAGGGTCTGCTGGAAAACCGGTCAGACCCTTATGTATTAATTATTTACTATCAGATTACTTGGCAATGGGAAAGGCTGTATCCGGGTTGTAGCAGATCCGGCAGCAGTTCAGACAGCGATCAGCCTCGGCAAGAGCCTGCTCTTCGGGCAGAACCAGATCAACTTCGATCATTGAATCCAGTCTCTGGTTAACCGGGATTTCCGGCATTTTAGCCCGTTTGCTGGGAATTATGCCGTCAACTTTTTCGAAAATAGATTCAGGAATTCTTTTTCCCAGTAAGGAGTTGTGGACTGGTTCAACCGGTTTTCCTTTAAGGAACAGGTCAATGGCGCGGGCTGCACGCCTTCCGCCGCCAATGGCAGTAACAACAAGGGAAGGCCCGGTTGCCGAATCCCCACCAGTGAAAATATATGGGATTGAAGATTGCAGGGTTTCAGGATTGTTGTCAATTGTGTTCCAGCGGGTTATTTCCAGGTCTTTTATTTTCGGAGTTGGATCAGTATCCTTAAAAGAGGGATCCGGTGCCTGACTAATGGCAGAGATGACCATGTCAACGTCCAGTACGGTTTCTGACCCTTCAATTGGTACAGGCCGTCTTCTACCAGATTTATCCGGTTCACCCAGTTCCATCTTCAGGTATTCAAGGCCTTTAACCTTGCCGTTTTCATCTCCAATGACCCGTGTGGGGGCTGCAAGGAATACAAAATCAATGCCTTCCTCTTCGGCTGCATGAATTTCCACTGCATTGGCAGGCATTTCCTTCCGGGTTCTTCTGTAAACAATGTACACTTTTTCAAGCCCTAACCGCTTCAGTGTTCTGACGCAGTCAATGGCGCTGTTTCCACCACCGACGATAGCAGCGGTTTTCCCTATTTTCATATTCTGACCACTAGCAAATTTCGAAAGCCAGTCAATTCCCTTATAACATCCGTCAAGGTCTTCCCCTTCAATGCCAAGGGCATAATCTTTCCAGGCACCAATTCCCATGAATATGGCGTTGTATCCCGAGGCTACCAAAGAGCTTAGTCCAAAGTCTTCTCCGAATTTAACTTGGGTAAAGGCTTTGATTCCTAAATCGAGAATTCCCTGGATTTCCCAATCCAGAACCTTTTTAGGAAGTCTGTACTCTGGGATGCCGTATCTGATAATGCCGCCAAGTTTTGGCATAGCATCAAATATATCGACCTGATGACCGATCCGCCTTAAAAAATATGCACAGGAAAGTCCGGCAGGTCCGCCGCCAATTACAGCTACCTTTTTACCGGTATCAGGAGCACAAGTAATGGGAATCCGGGAACCAGAATTCATTTCATAGTCAGCCACAAAACGTTTGAGCTGGTTAATGGAAACCGGTTCATCCTCAATACCCCTTCTGCACATATCTTCACAAGGATGAGGACATACCCTTCCGCAGGAAAGGAGAAGGGGGTTTCTCATGCGTATGGTCTGAACCGCCTCGGCATATTTTCCGGCTTTTATTTCGCTGATATATTTCGGAATATTGATTTCAGCAGGGCAGGTCTGAGCACATGGTGCCAGCGCTCCTTGCAGCTGGTTGAATTCCATCAATTTTTCGCTCAGGGTCTTAACTTCAATAATATCTTTGGGACAGGCTTTCTGGCAGGCGCCGCAGCCGACACATTTTTCATCATCAACTACGGGATAGCCATTGGAGCCCATGTAAAGTGCGCCGAATTTACAGGCCTTGACGCAATCTCCCAGGCCGATGCAGCCCACCGTACAAAGTCTGCGTCCGCCAAAAATGACTGACATGGCTTTGCATGATGAAACGCCCATGTAATGATATTTGTCGGCAGCCCTGTTTCCGCCCTCGCACATATTGTAGGATAACGGTGCTTCAGCTTCGCCCGCATCCACGCCCATGATTCGGGAAACTGCTTCAACGCCTTCCTTTGAATTAACAATGCAGACTGTTGGAGGTTCCTTGCCGGAGACGATGGCTGCCGCAGCTGCAGAACATCCTGCATATCCGCAACCGCCACAGTTGGCACCTGCAAGATTGTTCTCTACCTGTGCGATTCTGGGATCTTCGTACACATAAAAGATTTTGGAGGCTAGGCTGAGCACGATGCCGCATGTTGCGCCAATGCCCAGCATTAGCAGTATAGCTGGAATCATATAATCACCTTATATTATATTTTGGGTTAAACTAAACCATGCCCCTGAATACGGTAAATATCAATGCAAGCAGACCCGCAGTCACAAGACCGATGGACGTATCCTGTAAAGGTTTGGGCACCTTTGCAAGGATGATCCGCTCCCGGACACCGGCGAACAGAACCAGAGCAAGGCCAAAGCCTACTGCATAAGCAAAGGAGGAAACCAGTGCCTCAATAAATGTGTATTCTTCCTTGATATTAATCAGACACACGCCCATAACCGCACAGTTGGTTGTGATCAGTGGAAGAAAGATTCCAAGACCTGCATACAGTCCGGGGATACTCTTTTTTAAGAACATTTCAACAAACTGCACCAGGGAGGCGATAACCAGAATGAAAGAGACTGTCCGCAGAAATTCCACATTCAGTGCTTTAAGCAGGTAGACATCTACAATCCAGGTTATCATGCCTGCCATGACCAGAACAAAGACAACCGCCATACCCATACCCAAGGCGGTCTCCATTTTTTTGGAGGTGCCCAGGAAGGGACAGTTGCCCAAGAATTGGGCCAGGAGAATATTGTTGATGAAAATACAGCTGATTGCCAGTACAAATAAATCACCCATGTTATAAATCTCCTTACCTTATTTTTGCCCGATGAGGTTCATCAGGCAGAGCATCAGGCCCAGACCGATAAATGCACCCGGTGCTTCGACCATGAAATGAAAGGGAATATATCCATGACCTATTGTGAAGAGAGGGGTGCCGCCCCATACTGTCAGGGTGCCGGCCCCAATGAGTTCACGTACTGCGCCAAGTGCGGCAAGAGACATGGTGAACCCAAGCCCCATGCCAAGGCCGTCAGCCGCAGAGGGAATCATGGTATTTTTACCGGCAAAGGCTTCTGCCCGGCCCAGCACAATACAGTTTACAACGATCAGGGGGATGAAGATACCCAGCTTCAAAAACAGTTCATAGGTATAGGCCTGCATCATAAATTCAACAATGGTAACAAAGGTTGCGATGATAACGATGTAGCAGGCGATTCTGACCTTTGAAGGGATTATATTTCTAAGCATGGAAATCAGAATGTTTGAAAATACCAGAACAAATGTTGTGGCGATGCCCATTCCGATTCCGTTTTCTACGGTCTTGGTTACGGCCAGGGTGGGGCAAAGCCCGAGAACCAGCCGGAACGGGGGGATTTCCGCCCACAGACCTTTTGTAAATTCTTTTACCAGGGATTGTGCCATAATTATTTCTCCTGAGCGACCTTAGTTAGCGATCTGTTTAACGATTTCAGGTTTCAGCTTTTTGTACAGCTCCTGGGCTGTTACTGCAGCCTGGCTCACACCGCCTGAGGTAACCGTTGCACCGGACATGGCGTCAATCTCGCCACCGCTTTTCTTCAGACCAAAATTGGCGGACATGGACTTACCGGCAAACTGGGTAACGAAAGAGAGATCTTCTTTGGCCCTTGAACCGATGCCGGGTGTTTCGGAATGGGTTGTAACCCGCACCGCGATAATTTCGTCAGTATCAAGGTTAACGCCCACCATAAGACCCACAGGACCGCCAAAACCGGTACCTTTGGCTTCAAAGGCCACGGCTTTTTTCCCATCGGCTAAAACACCCGGGAATACCTGTAGCGTGGTGTCATCAACAGTGACGTCAAAACGCTCCTGGATGGGATTGTTGGTAATATCCGGAAAGATCTCTTTGATGGCCGGTGCTTTCTGGAATTTTAGAACCTGCTCTTCGATCTGGGGCTTGGTTGTCTTTTCAACGGCTGCCAGAAGGCCACCGGATACTGCCGTAAGAACGGTCAGTACCACAATCATACTCAGCATCTCACGCATGGTGTACCCCCTTTCCAAGGGCTTTGGGTTTTATTACATCAATCAGCGGATTGACAAGGTTGATCAGCAGTATGGACAGAACCGTACCGTCCGGGTAGATACCGATATTGCGCACCAGTATGATCATGAACCCGCCTAAAAACCCGTAAATCAACATGGGAATTCGGTTAACCGGAGAAGATGAGTTCTCCACCGCAAGAAAGAAGGCACCTAAAAGAGTATATCCTGCACACAGGTGGAACAGGGGCGAAGCATAGGTGTCAGGATGAAGCACATAAAAAAGTGTTGCTGTGATCAGAATGCCTGCGATGAAGGAGATGACAATTTCCCAGCGGGTATAACCCTTTAACATCAGATAGATTCCGCCGATGATAATGCCGAGTCCAAAGGTGGAGCCGATACCGCCCACTTCGTTGCCCATAAGAAGATCAAAATTGGAAAATGAACCCAGAACGGACGGGCCCTGGGATTTCAATGCGGCCAGAGGGGCAAGGGCCGTGAAATCAAACTGGTATGCTACATAAGCTGTATCAAAATCGATAAAGGACGGCCAGGACATGGTGATAATTGCAATGCCCACCAGAGTCGGATGGAAGGGATTGCCACCGGTGCCGCCGAATACATATTTACCCAGGACCACGGCAACAAAAGTGCCGGTGATCACAACCCACCAAGGCATCGTGGCAGGAACCATGAGGCCAAACAGCAGGCCTATGACTGCAGACTCCATATTGCCGATGGCAAGTTTCTGCTTGGAGATGACCGCCATGATCACTTCCCAGAGCATGGCTGATGAGGCGGCAAGGGTCAACACCCCAAGGGCTGGTGCGCCAAATTTGAGGATACCGAAAAGCGCAGCAGGTAAAAGGGCGATAATAAAATTCAGATTCTGTTTGAACAGACTGTCTCCGTTATGCCAGAAAGGGGCATGGGAAACTATCAGTTTAGTGTTTGTCATTGGTTTCCTCCCATCTTCAAGCATTTGCACGAAGGGTCAGCAGTTCATGTTTGCCAAGGCGGATATATTGATACAAAGGAATCTTGGCCCTGCAGACATAAGCGCAAAGCCCGCACTCAATACAGGATTCCAGATCAAATCTGTCTGCTGCCTCTTCATAAAGGTTTGCTTCAAGATACCGTACCAGCAGGTTTACCGGCACATTGGCAGGACAGATGCGGACACATTCGCCACAGTTGACACAGGCATTGTCTGAAAGTTCGGTGACAACGTCTCGGTCCTGTACTATGATTGTATCCATATCCGGGACCACGGGGTGATGAATCGTGTACGTGGCATGGCCTTGCATGGGTCCACCGATGATGATACGGTCACGCTCATTGATCTGAACATTAAAACAGGAAAAGATTTTACTGATGGGGGTACCGATGGTCGCTTTAATCCGGTATTTTTTCCCGCCTTTATCAATGAGGGTGACGACCTTCTCAAACACCGGATGGCCGGTTTCGTAAATTCTGGCAAGGGAAACCAGGGCTTCGGGGCTGATAAAACAGACGCCTGCATCTTCCGGAGTCATGCCGGGCGACAGCGTCATGCCCATATGATCTTTCATGACCATGGCCGGCAAATTGGACGGGTATGTGTCAGAGGTCCGGATGACCTGGAACCCGTCGACGTTCACCTGGGCTGAAAGATTTTCAGGCACTGTAATGCATATTCGTGCGGCCCGGGTCATCGTCTTGAGGATTTTAGCCCCAGCGATCATCTGGTCTGCGTATGCGGTACAGACGAATTGACAGGTATCACACAAAATGTCTGTGTCTGCACCTGTCACGACAATGGTTTTGATATCATATGCCGGATCTGCAAGGGTTGAAAAGGGCAGCGCGCCGGGAATCTGTCCAAGAGAATCAACCGCAAACTCAAGGGTTTCCTCCAGCTTCAGTGCAGCCCACTGGTCATCGCCACTGACCGACGGGTCGGGCTTAACCAATACATACGTCGCGGTGTTGCCGAAATCATCGGAATAGGAATCAAATCCCTTGATCGTGCCCGCGACAGGAGACAGGGCATAGGAAACACTGTCATCGTAAAGCTTTAATTTCTGCCCTTTTTTGACAGCATCTCCCGGGCCTATCAACGCCTTTTTTGCACTGTCGATTTCTTCGTGCAAAAGAAGGGTAAGGGTCCCAGGAACTGCAATCGCGTCGGCAGACTGCAGTGACGTATCAAGCAGATCATACGTCAACCTAGGTTTGGATAGAGCGAAAAAAGATCGTTTAATCATAATTAGTCCTTAAGTGTTGTAAAAATCTTTAGCCAGGCTTTAAATTTGTTCAGGTTGTCCGTGGGATTGATATCCGTTGGTCTGAAAAATTTATTTTGCGTGACATGCATTACATTCTACCGGACCCGCACCATAATCTTCATGGCACCCCTTGCACTGGGCATGGAATGCGTCAGCCCTGGACGGCATGCTTTCATCACCTGTTTCCTCATGGCACTCGCTGCAGTTGTAGGTTTCGCCATCTTCAAGGTTGTGATGGCAGTCCAGACAATCTAATGAATAATTGTCTGTGTGCATGAGGTGGGTGAATAAAACTTTGCCAGCTTTGTTCTGAAACATCAGTCGAACTGGTTTTTCAGGAACAGGAGGGCAAAAGGACGCGTAGCAAACAATCCCTGTGACCAAAAGAACGATCATGATCCATACAGCTATTTTCAGGTCTCGTTGTGATGTCATAACTTTTCTCTCAATTATTTAGGGGTTAGAGTTTAACGACGAACCCACAACTGGGAGCGTATATAGTATATTGATTTTAGATTTACAAGGAAAAAGTGTTGGAAATATATTTATTACAAAGGTGCAATTTTTAGGGGCTGGGCGGGATTTTTTTTCTAACCAGGAAGGGTTTATATTTGTCCTTTTTTGACATGCCGGCTTGCTTTCTTCTGATAATGAGGAAAGCCACGGCAAAAAGTAGAAAACCAGACCCCATGGACAGGGCCGATCTGTTCATTTCCAGGGCTGGGGCAAGGGCATCTCCAATCAATGCGCCAATGATGAGCAAAATAATTGGAAAGACATAAAGGAAAAAGCTTAGGAAAAGCATGGGCCCTGAATTAATGCCCACGATCACGCGGTCTCCTTCTTTTACGCCAAGGGTGTTTGGCAAGATAACAGTCATCTCTTCGGAAGGGTGGTGGCCGCCGCCGCAGGAGTCTTTTGAGGCACAACTTTCGCAGGCTGCCGATCGGGTGGTTTTAACCCAGGCTGTTTCAGGTGTGGCATGGGTGACAATGCCGTCTTCGGTTATCATAGTGAGCTCTTGGGGAAAAGGGTTTATATGAAAGTACCAATTAAGTTACTTGGACATATAACAACGGTGCGGGGTCAACCAGTAGTATCAATCAGGGAGCCCCGTTGACTTTGAAATTGCTGAAGTCCTGCATACTGTTGGTTGCGTAATGGTTCTTGGGGAGTCTGTTGTTTCTGGTCTTCGGAGGCAAAGTCTTCTGTTTTCCCGGTCTGCAGTGCTATCGCTTCCTGGGTGATATTGACTTGAAAGGCCTCGGGAACAGTCTTGGCGCTCTCCTTGTTTAGTTCAAGGTCTGAAATTTCATTCTTTCGGGCAAGGGTGGTGTCTGACTTCAGCGCATTGGCCGTGTAGACATTCATTCCCTGAATAGCGTTGATATCCATAGGATTCTTCCTTTGCTGAAATTTTATATCTGTCTTAAACAATAATCTTACGGGAAAAGGATGTCAAATTTTTTGTTAAATTTGCTTGACAAAGAAAATTGGCTGGGATATAAAGCTCGAGTCTTGATGAAAGGCGCTGCTCCCCAGTAGCTCAGTTGGCAGAGCGAGTGGCTGTTAACCACTAAGTCCGCGGTTCAAGTCCGTGCTGGGGAGCCAACTTAGAAAGATCTATCCCGACAACTACTCAGTTGTCGGGATTTTTGTTTTAGGCGCTGTGTATCCTCCCCGAAAAATATCACCTTGAAACTAAATTTTATTTCTTATTGTTGACATCGAATATATTGTTTTGTATTTTAACTAAAATTAGTTTTATCTAACTTAAATTTGTCGGGGGTGATTGATGAACGAGATGACGTGTTTTTTAAATATATGGGAAATTGAACGTAATTTTAAATGCCCTGTGATCGGGGCCATGCTGTCCGTTGACAAGCATAAAGATATTCTAAAGAAAAGCGGATGGGATGTCAGCACCCTTAAGCCCTATGAATATCACTCCTATCTCATGGGATGCATGGGGGATGAAAATGCAGTGTCCATCAAGACAAACAACTATATCCGTCATCAGTCATTGAAATATATGAAGCAGATAGCGGCCCTCTACAAAAAGAAAGATGCAAAAGAGGTCAGGGCGTTATGGAATGACTATTCTGCCCGGGGAATTATCGGTCCTGTGATGTACGCCATTGTGTCCCACAAGGATACCCCGGTTGAATTGCTTAAGGATATCCACGGTGAAGTTCATATGCTTTCCCATGCGAATATGGCCGAGGTTTTTAATGTTCGACGAAAGCTTGAAGCCGCTGACCAGGCCCTGGAGCGGGAAAAGAACAAGAGCAGGGAAAAAAGTAAAAAAGTAAGAGACCTGGTCAATCAGTTAAAAGACGCAGGAAAAGAGAGGGATTCTCTTGCATTCCAGAATGCCCGGCTGAAAAAGAAACTGGGTGAGCTTGAAACTAACCCTGTTTTGCAGCAGTCCCCGGTCCCCGATCTGACACAGGATGTTGAACGTCTGGAACAGGCATTGCGCTGTCAAAAGGAACAGACACTTTTTGCGGAACGGGAGAAAAAACAACTTGAGATTCAATTATTCAGTACCACCAATGAGAACTCAATGCTCAAGGAAGAGTTAACACAGCTTGCCTCGGTCTTCTCCTCCGGGGAGGATAGTGCGTACACATGCCCGGAAAAGCAGCCGTGTCCGGTGACAGGTTCGTGTCCCAATGAAGATTGTCCAAGGCGCCGCCTGTGTGCCCGGCGTATTTTTATGATCGGTGGGATTACCAAAATGAAATCCTATTACCGCCAGATTGTTGAAAAGGCCGGTGGCGAATTTGACTATCATGACGGATATCTTAGAAGCAGCAATGAGGATCTTGCCGCCAAAGTAAAGCGGTGTGATGTTGTTGTCTGCCCTGTGAGCTGCAACAGCCATAATGCCTGTTTAAAGGTCAAGCATTTATGTTCACGGTATAATAAAGAGTTAAAAATTTTAAACAGCGCAAGCCTTTCAGCAGTTACCCAGGCACTGATCGTTCCCGATGATGATACTCTGAATATCAATTAAAGAATGTCTTGACATTTTGGGGTCGGGTAAATAATAAAGGGGCATAAATTCGGATATTTAAGATCTATAAGAAAAACGATGGCAAAAAGATAACTGAAAAAAAGATAACTGAAAAAGACTGACCATGCAGATTCTGAATCCTTCCCGGTGGTATCTCCATCCGGTGTTTATTTTTGCCTGTTCCATCATTGCCCTTGCCACATTTCTGGTCCTCACGGTCAGCCTTTACATGGAGATCCGTTCCGCCCTTGAGGTGGTGATCCTCAAATTCAACATTACGCCCCAGGCCATTTTTCCTTCCAAAACCGGAATGACGGTGCTTGTCTTAAGCCTTTTGATCATTGTGGTTCTGGCCGGTATTTTTTTAGCTTTTATCTATTACCAGAAAACAGTAAACCTGTTCAGGCTTCAGCATAACTTTATCTATAATTTCACCCATGAACTGAAAACGCCTGTCACCTCCCTTCGCCTGTATCTTGAAACCTTTATCCGCCATCGTATGGACCCTGAGGATGTAAAAAAATACAGTGCGGATATGCTTAAAGATATTTCCAGACTTACAGAGAATATAGACCGCATTCTCAATCTGGCACGCATAGAGAGCCAAAATTTTGGATCTAAGGTGACCCGGGAGAGCCTTGTGACGTTTTTGGAGGAGTTCTGCCGGAAAAATGCCTCCTTGTTCAGGGAGCTTGACATAAAAATTGAAAATCCCTCCGGGGGCAATTTCGAGTATCCGGTGAACGCCTTTCTATTGGATATTCTGCTGACCAATATTTTTTCCAATGCGTTGTCTTATAATGAAAGCACCACACCCACTTTGACCATTTTGTTTAAAAGTTACTTGCAGAAAGTCACCATAGATTTTATTGATAACGGCATAGGTGTGGCCAAAGAGGATGCAAAAAAGATATTTCGCAAATTTTACCAGGCAGACAGGAATAATAACCAGGCAAACACAGGATCGGGCCTTGGGCTGTATCTTGTGTCAAGCATTGCTGCCATTCACGGCTGGCGCGCCTCGGTGTCAAGTGAAGGTAAGGGCAAGGGCTCTAAATTTACCATTACCATTCCCCGGGCAAGCATCGCCAGCGTCAGAGATAAAGAGTTATGGAAACGGCTGAAAAAAAACGTGTTCTGATCATAGAGGATGAAGCCCATATTGCAGAAGGGATTAAGCTGAATCTCTCTTTGCAGGGGTATGACGCCAAGGTGGCTGCCGACGGTATTGCGGGTCTTGAAGAGTGGCGTGCCTGGCATCCTGATCTTATTGTTCTGGACATTATGCTGCCCATGGTTGATGGATTTTCCATTCTCCAGACCATTCGCCGGGAGGATGAAAAAATTCCCGTGCTGATTTTATCGGCCCGGGGGGATACCGAAGATAAAGTGCGGGGATTGAAATACGGTGTGGATGATTACCTGTCAAAACCCTTTGATTTGGAAGAATTCCTATTGCGCGTGGATCGCCTTGTAAAACGCAAGGAGTGGTATGTGCAGCCCGGAAGCGCCCCTAAAAAATCAGCCCCCCTGTTATTTGAAGGTTCCTTTTATTCCTTTGGGACAAATCACATTGATTTTGTTACATCCATGGCCCAGTGTGCAGCAGGAGAAGTGGTTCTGACCGAGCAGGAAATTACGTTGCTGAGAATTTTCATAGCCCACAAGGGAAAGCCCTTGTCCCGGAAAATGCTTCTAAAAGCCGGGTGGGGCTATGCCATAGACACCTCCACCCGGACCGTGGACAATTTCATTGTCAGATTCAGAAAATATTTTGAACCCAAACCCAAGAGCCCGATCTATTTCAAAAGCCGCAGGTCCGTGGGTTATATTTTTGAGCCCGGAGATTAAACAGGCCTACTCCTGTCCTGCAAGGAGAAACAAGGGCATAAACCGCGGATCTATGTTCTGTGTCCGGACATGGCTGTATTCCGACTCCAGTTCCCGCAAAAGAGTGTACAAAAGGTTCTGAAGGGCCGTGGGCAGATCGGCTTCATGAACACCCGAGGCCTTGGCCGCCCACAATCCAAAATCCTTTGCCTGGGTATCGCCGATGTTCCCCCCGCGGTCAAAAAGCTGGGCAAAGAAATCTTTGAATTCAGAAACTTCAATGGGCGCAAGACTCAATGGTTTTGAGGTGTTCAGGCCCATGCGGTCCCGGACCCACAGGGTCAGGATCATGCTTTTGTATGTGAGTACCCCAAAAGTGAAAGAGGCAATGTCCACATCCAGGCTTTTGAGAAAATCATCCAGGCAGATGATTTCATCCAGCTGACGCCGGGTGGCCCTGATATCGGCAAGGCAGGCAAAATTACGGTACAAAACCTTGTCGGCATAGTCGGCAAAAAACATGGGGCGCTGGACCATCAGGCCCCCGATGATGCCAAGGTAGTTTTCTCCCAGAAAACTTAAGGGCAGTTTTTTTGTCCCGATAAAGCTTGTCTCATACCATTGCCGTGCTTTTGTCTGCAGTTTTACACCTTCCCGGGACCCAATTCTGAAAATATCTTCAAGAAAATATTGTCTGATCAGATCCGCAGACCTTTCCACGCCGGCCTTTGCATCGCCCATGAGCACCTCAAGGCCCAAGCTTAAGGTTGACATGGTTTTTTCAAGGGGCTTTTCAATGGATTCCCGGCCCCTGATCCGGATACGGTCGGCACTGATAACCTTGTTGATCAGGGCCGCGAGCTCACTGTCAAGGCCCGGTATCCCCCCCTGGGCATTGATCTGTTCCAGGGCTTTGGCAAACAGGTTGGCGCCTTTTAGAAACTGGGTGAAAAACATGGGCGGCAGGGGAATGTCCGGATCCAGCGCCCGGATTTCACGGCTGATTGCGGGCCTGGGCCGCAGATTTTTTTCGGCGATGGGCTGGTAAATACCAATGGCTTCATGAACAGGTAAAAAACCTTTTTCCGCAAGCCTGATGTTTTTTTGCCGGAATTGTTCTTCCTCTGCTTCGGCAGGCAGAAGGTTCAGGGTTTCAAGGAGCAGGCCGTGGAAAACCGACAGATCCATGGAGGCCAGTTCTTTTAACATCTGTTCGATCAATTCGGGGGCGTCATCGGGCCGACCGTCTTCCGGCGGGGCGTCCTGGGGCAGCAGTTCCCCTTGAAAATAGGTATCCCCGGAATAGGAAGAATCTGGAAATCTGAAATAAAATTTATCATCCAAAGTGATGTAATCGTCAAAATCCTCGGGCGGCACTTCATCGTGCTCCCGGATCACAACAGTCATTTTTTGTGCCAGCCAGTATTCCAGAAAATCCGGTTTTTCCGTGATGGCCCAGCGCAGTAGCCGCTGGGCATCGGCTTTGAACAGAAGGGAAAAGACGACAGTCATCATGTGGGTGTCAAGCCTGTCATCCTCCCAGGCCTCCACATCAAGGATATATTCCCACTGACTGGATGCAGCCAGGGCCAGAACCGGAATGAAATCATCCGGTCCGACCTTGTGCATCAGGTAGTACAGATCCTGGTCCGGAAACGACTGGATCAAGGTGGCCGGGGAGGGGGCTCCAAGGATCATATCAAGGGCCTGCCCCCCTTCGCCGGCAAGGATGTCCCGGCGTAGATTCTGTAGTTTCAGTTCTTTTCTGGCTTGATTGTCCAGTTGATAATCGTTGTTCATATATGGATATTAATCCCCGATTAAGTTGTTACGTTCTGTTTGCATATACTGATGTACTGCCCCAACGCCGGATCATGGGCAAACGGGGTGAAATATGTTAGGGCGCCGTGAAAGTTACCGGTATTCATCAGACACACCCCCATGCACACGCAAAGATCCTTGTCGTTGGGAAAGTGGGCCAGCCCTTTGTCAAGAAAGGCCATGGCTTCAGCAAATTTTTTTTTCTTCTGGTAAATCATGGAAAGCCCCTGGAAGGCTCTGGGGCAAGGATGAAACTGCAAAGCCTTTTCAAACAGACTGACCGCGATTTGTTCGGCATTTCTGACCCGGTTGTCCCGGGCATATTCCCCATGGGAAAACGTCATGGCAAGCCTTGATAAAAAGTCAGCGTGCAAAGGCGCTGACGCATTATCTTTATCCTGATCAAGTGCAATGCGGTTGACAAACTCCCCAAGATGGTCAAAAAAGGCCTGCCTGAGCCGGTCTCCCCACACTTTAACCCGGGGAAAATCCATGTTGGGATCCAGGTCCCACCAGGGCAAATCCTCAATGGCGTTATGCCAGACGCCATCATTGGTCCACCCTTTCTGAACAGCCCGGTTGTACAGGGCAGTGCCGGGAAAGGTGACCAGCATGTAAAATACGGTGCTCAAAGGCCCTAACCGGATCATCAGGTCAATGCTCTGCTGGATGGTGGCATCGGTTTCGCCCGGAGAACCATAGATAAAATAGGCCCGGGGCAGGATGCCTGCGGCGCGCACCTTGTCAAAGGCTGCCACACAAATGTCATTGTCAATGGGTTTGCCGAGGATCTTTTTGATGGGCTCGGCCCCGGATTCAATGCCGAAGCTGATCTGGATGCATCCGGCCCGGCGCATAAGTCCCAGCACGGTTTCATCAATATAATCCACCCGGGAGATGGCATTCCAGGAGATGCCGAGATCTGCCCGGATGATTTTTTCGCACAGAGCTTTGACAGCATCACTGTCCATGGTGAAGGTGTCGTCACTGATGAAAAAATGGGTGACCCCTTTCCGGGAAAGCGCCTTTATCTCTTCAAACAGCCACTGGGGCGAATGGCGGCGGACAAGGGAGGTGCCCCAGAATTTGGGAGACCCGCAAAAGGTGCACCGCCCTGGGCATCCCCGGGACATGGCCAGGTGCTGGTAGGTGAAATATCGGGACGGGTGGGGCAGGGTGTCCAGGTCTTGTATCAGTTCACCCGGCCCTGTATCCTCGACGCCCTGTCCTCTCCGGAAAACAATGCCGGGAATCTGACACAGATCCTGCACCAGCTCTGCTCTGAGGACCTGACCCTGGTGGATGGCGCCGAATCGGTTCTTTATTTTGTCTGCCGCATTGACCAGCTTTGTGGTGCTGATCTCCCCTTCGCCTTTGACAATGACATCCAGGGCCGGGCAGGCGTCAAACAGAAAATCAGCCATGAATGTGGCACCGGGCCCCCCAAACACAATGAGGGCGTCCGGCAGGATTTGCCGGGCTTTGTCTGCACATGCCATGGCATTGAGCCGGGTGGGGCTGGTCACGGAAAATCCGATGATATCAGGCTGTTCCTGCGTGGCGGCCTGGGTGAACAAGGCCAGGGCCTTTTCTGTTGAGCCCTTGGCCGACGGGTTGGCCGGGCCTGACGGTGCAAGGTTTAAAATTCCTGATATCCGGCTCCGGTCCAGAAGGCCTGCGGCCAGATAATAAAGCCCTATGGGCACCTGGAGCGCATCCGGATCAGTAACCCTTGGATCCTGGCAGGATGGATTGACAAACAGAACCTTCACGGCTAAAAAACTTTGAGAATCAGATCCTCAAGTTTGCGCTTGGGAACATGGTGAACCTGGTTTTCATCCCGGAAATACTTGATATCCCCGCTTTCATCCACATCATCAATGCAGGCTTTTTCCACGGGTTTGCCAAGTGCGATGACCAGCTTGACCTCCAGGTGGTCGCCGATGTCCAGCAGTGTTTTGAGTTTTTTGATATTGATGGCGGCAAACATGCATCCGGCAAGCCCTTTTGCCCGGGCCCCGAGCAGTATGGTCTGGGCTGCAATGCCGTGGTCGCACCAGAAATTGGTGGCAATGGTGGTGTCGCCCAATATGACAATGTATCCCGTGGGCTGT
The DNA here is from genome assembly GCF_963665355.1 of uncultured Desulfobacter sp. Classification (GTDB taxonomy): domain Bacteria; phylum Desulfobacterota; class Desulfobacteria; order Desulfobacterales; family Desulfobacteraceae; genus Desulfobacter. The sequence goes on along the minus strand of NZ_OY762229.1, from coordinate 5,412,464 downwards.
TCCGCAGGTTCGGGGCCTTTCCACTCTTTGAGATAAGCGGCCCAGGCCAGGCAGGAAAAGATCATGTCGTTTTGTTCCCGGGTGCTGGAAATAATGTATTTCAGGGGCTGGTTGTTGGCCCCGGAGGCCGTATACCGGGCCAGTTCCACAAGGTCGGTCAGGGTCTGGGTGTCCAGGGCAAACGTATTGTCAAACCGTCTGCAGGACCGGTTGGCTTTTACCAGTTCTTTGAATGAATCCATTTCTTTTTCCTCGGGGGGTGAAAGTTACTTGCATCCTGGTTCAGTGACAATCCGGGACAATTGAATGTCAATCCAGTCCAGGATTTTGTCCATCTCCTGGGTAACCTCCTGCAACGCCTTTCCCCTGTGGCTGACCTTGGCTTTTTCCTCCATGGAGAGCTGGGCAAAGGTTTTATTCAATTCCGGGAAAAAGAAAAGCGGATCATAGCCAAACCCGTTGTTGCCCGCCGGTTCCCGGGTGAGCACCCCCTCACAGCGGCCTTCATAGGTCAGGGCTGCGCCTGTGGGCACCGCAATGGAGATTACGCATTCAAAGGCGGCTTTGCGGTTTTCCTCATTTTTCATGGCTTCCAGCAGTTTGTCCACATTGTCCTGGTCCGTGGCATTTTCACCGGCGTAACGGGCCGAATAGACACCTGGTGCCCCGCCCAGTGCCTCCACGCACAGGCCTGAGTCATCGGCCAGGGCCGGGTACCCTAAGATTCTGGCCGTAAACGAGGCTTTTTTATAGGCATTGTCGTCAAAGGTCTCCCCGTCTTCAATTACTTCCGGGATGGGACCAAAATCTGAAAGGTTTTTTATGTCAACCGGATAGCCTTGAAGTCTTTCCTGTAATTCCCTTGTTTTGCCTTTATTGGTCGAGGCCAGTACTAAAATCTGTTTCACTGTGAGCGCTCCTTGTGACGTATTAGACTTTTTTAAAAAAATGTAAGGCTAAATATAAGTGCTGGTCAGCGCTTTGTAAAGGTGAAGCCGGAAAGGGTCGGGGGTGTGCATGGAACCTGCCGGCATTTTGACTGACAGGTGTGGACTATCGGGTGTCTGCGGATACCAGGAAATTTATGAGCCGGGCAATGATTGCTCCGCATAGCAGACCCAAAGAATTGGCAAGCAGGTCCATCCACTCTCCATAACGATTGACGAATGGTTGAATAAGTTCAATGGCACCGCTGTATGCAATAAAGAACAAACCCCATATGATCCAGTTCTTAGGCCTGCGAAGGGCTACCGGCAAGATCAGCATGCCGTAGGCAATGAAGTGATGGATTTTATCTGTACCGGGTGCAGGCGGCAACGCGTTTAACGGTAAAAGAGATAGAACCGTAATCGCTGTCAAGATAACCCATGTTAAACTTTTCCAGTGTTTTTTTATTTCATCAACAAGTCTTTTCATTGGAATCTGTTTCTCAGACCAAGGTGATTATCTGCGGGTCATGTGTATGTTCACTTGTTCCTGATGTTTATCAAGCGCACAAGTATAGATCAAGCGCATATTAAGTGTGTTGAGAGTCCTCGGGTTGCGGCTATGAAATCTTCATAAAAAAGGGTATGTTCCAAACAACCGATACGTGGACGTACGGATGCCTGTGTCCTGTTTGAAGAATGTAATAATTCAGGAGGAATACCTTTGACCCGGCTACTGACAATCCCGGTGGAAGATTTATATAGTTTTATCAATGATTTTCCTGCCCTTTTATGGCGGATAGAGATCCGGAAGGCCCGCATTGAGTTCCTCAATGAAAATATCGATGTGGCACCGGGTATTGACGGTGCGCTTTTTCTGAAAAATATTGCCTACCGCAACGCCAACATTCTTTCCGAAGACCAGCACATCCTTGAGGCATTCATGGATATGGTCAAAGAGGGGAAGGTGGCGGCGTCCGTGTTCAGGGTAAAGAACAGCAAGGGACAGATTTCATGGCTTAAGCTCACCGGTGCCGTGAACCGGCAGGACCCGGGGTATTACTACGGCTATCTTTTGAATGTGGATGATACCGTGGCCGTGATCAAGGGGGTTCTGGGCATTGATCTCGAACTTAAATTAATGATTGAAGACATTAATAATCCCGTGTTTTTATTTGGATACGACAGGCAGGAACTCATCTGCGCCAATCCGAGTGCCAGGCAGATGTTCGGCATCCAGGAGGCGGATTTCGGAAAACTTTTTCTGGACACTTTTTATGCCGGAAACACCCGGCAAACCGTGTTGGATGTCTTAAAAAATCTGCCGTTGTCCAGAACCTGGACCGGAAATATCATTTTCGCATCGGCTGACGGAAAAAAATGGGTTCAGTCCAGGGCCATTGTCAGGTATCTGGTTCATAAAGGACACCATATTATTCGGATATCCCTCCAGAATGCTAAAACCAGCAGTGCTTCGGGAACAACCGTGTCTGATTCAAAAGAGCGCCATATCAAGGAACTGGAAAATAAAATCCATGGGCTTGTGGACATCCATCAGATCATGGAGGTCTGTCTTGACAGCCCCCTGGCCGCAGGGCTGTTTGAAGGGATTTTGTTGTCAGATGTGCATGTGCGGAAAAACATTGTAACGGTTTATGGGGCCGGTGCGCCGTTTCAGGGGATGCAGGCGTCGGAGAGTTTTTCTTACAAAGGCACCATTGCCGAAGATATCAACCGGTATGCCCTGGACTATCTTGTTGTGGACAATACCCAGGACAGTATCAAGCCCATTGACTGGGCTCTGTTTGTTCCCAGGGGCGTTCGTTCCTATTTTGCCATGCCTTTTTACAGCCGGTCTGTCCTGCGCACGGTGCTGATTCTGTGCGCCACGGAACAGGGCCGGTTTACGAATACCCCGCCCGATCTGTTTAAAGACCTTCTTGAAATCCTCAATGGGGCGGTCCGCACCTGGCGCAGAAATCTGCGGTCATAACGTTTTCTCTATTTTATGGTTGTTGGCGATTATTGGGCTTTTGTATATCCTCATAATTGGTGCTACCAATTATGAGGATATTTTTACAAAAACTGATTTTCATGGGAATATGTATTGACATGGTAATTTGGTTCTAATATTTTTTTAACCAATAAAAGAGTATTGATGTTATACCGGTTTAAAGGAGCGGTATGCTGAACGATTTATTTAAACAGCTCGAAGCCACTGTCCAGTCACTTGGACTCAAACCGGGGGACAGATTTCCTGCCGAACGTCAGCTTGCCGCCGAACTTAATGTCAGCCGGAACACCTTTCGCCGTCTGCTTCATACCCTGGAAGGCCGGGGCATGGTTGAAATTAAAAAAGGCAGCGGCACCTTTCTCAAACCCCGCTTTTTTAATACCCAGGATCCTTATCTGGGCACTGAAAAAAGATCTGCCGGAAAAGTTATGGCAGATCAGATGGAAACCGTATTTTTATTTTTTCCCATTATTATTGAACTGGCATGTCACCGCATGACGCCCGCCCAGCTTGAAATGCTCCAGAAAAGCAATGTGGCCTTAAGCCGCAGTATCTTTACCAGGGATCATAGAAAAGTATGGCTGGAAAGTCTGTCCTTTTTCAGGATCATTGCCAAGGGAACGGGCAACAGTATGATGTCCGGTATTATGGAAGAGATCTTCGCCGTTGATATGGTTCCGTTTGACCATTTTTTCAAGGCAACCCAGAAAAGCAGGGAAGAGCTGTTCGCGGATCATGTCAATATCTTGAACGCACTGATCGAAAAAGAGTGCGCCAAAGCCAGGCAGGCGGCCCGGAATTACGCCGTCCATTTAAACCGGATCATGGGAAACAACACCGAAGCCCTTGCCGATCTCCAGTCTCCGTTATCAAAGGAGGATGCATGAACGTTCAAAATCACCGGCGCAGGCTTTTTTTCAAGCAGATGGCAGGAACCGCCACGGATCTGTTCCAAAGCTGGATAGGGCCTCTCCAGAGAGAGCCCGCGCCACAACCGGGTATCACATCCCAAATCTCCGGGGATCTGGCTCCGGAGATTTTAATCATGGAAGCACAGCGGCTGGGGCTTGATCCTGAGAGAGATAAGGAAAAAATAGAAAAATGCATATTGGCAGCCCTGGGGCGGCCCGGCACGGAAGATGAGGGGAAAAATGAGGAAATATGATGTGTTGGCACACATGAAAATATAACAGGAAAAGAAGGGCGGATTGAAGGACTGGTAATCAAACGATCCGCCCGAACCTGACGCAACCCACAATATTAACTGCAGGAGGTTTTATGGAAAGGTTCGGAGAAGGATACCTTGAGGAACGCAAGCTTGTCAAGCGATGGGCCGGGCCGGTCCCCGCTGTTGTCAGCCTTGTTTTCACCCTGGCGATTTTTTATGCGACCTGGTGGATTTTTCAGGATCCCCGGGGAATCATGCGCATGTACACGCCATATGTCGGCTATATGTACTGCCGGTGGTGGCTGGTTATGATGATCTGGATGGTCTATATCTTTGACTTCTGGCCCTTTAACAGAAAATGGCTTGAAAACACCCATCCGCTGATCAAAGGGCCTGTGCTGACCCTGATATCCGTGGTGATCCTGCTCACGCTCATAAAAGGTTTCTTTGAATCATTTCTGGGCAACTACGGGCTGGCCTATTTCAATCCGGCACAGCTTGAGAAACTGCCCGGCGTGACCAGCTTTTTTGCGGCTGAGTATTCCTGTCTGGCCATCCTGATGTTTGCCGCCATTGCATCCTGGCTTTCACCGTCCTGGGTGGTTGCCATGGAAAGTGCCCCCTGGCAGAAATTGCCCCAGCCCGCCAGGGGCTTTTCCATTTTAGTGCTGACCTTTTTTATGTCCACAGTGATTTATTTTGTGACCATGCACTCCCACATGGGCATTTTGTACCATCCCTGGCAGTATTTCACCTCCATTGCCCCGCCTTACTGGGGTGATTTTGCAGATACTGTATCAGGCAACTTCCACATCTCCTGGATCATGTGCTGCACCGTGGTGGTCTGGCTTGTGGAGACCATCTGGGAACGCTATCCCTTTTGTCTGATAAAAAACGACTGGACCCGGCGGATCGCCACTTTTTTCGGGATCATCGTGATTGCCGTTGCCATGCATTTTTTCCTCTATTTTGCCCAGGAACTGACCTGGGGTGAAGCGATCAGGGGAACCCGCCGGGATTTTGCCCCGGACTGGAGATGGCTGCATGTGGGTGAGATGGCCATCTTTTTCCTGGTCCCCTCCCTGTTTCTGAATTTTTACTGCGACAACTGGCCCAAAAAATTCAGCCTGCCGGTGAATGTGGCCGTTCGTACGGTTATCTGCCTTGTGGCGGCCGTACTTTTGTACATTGTGTATTACAAAACCTCCCACATTTTCCTGGGCACCCAGAAGGGTTTTTCCCATCCCCAGCAGTTTCCCATGATTCCCACCATATGGCTGATCAATATCTGGCTTGCCCATCACTGGTTCATGGATAACTGGCCTGCATGGAAAATGGTGCCTAAAACCGAAGACGAGATTGCACAGGATCATGCAGGCATGAAGGAACGAATTGCAGACGTCCGGGTGACACCCAAATACGTGACGGGTGTAGGCATCGGTTTAGCCGTTGGGGTAGCTGTCTATGCCGTGGTCGTTATGGCGCTGCCCGCAATGTACAAGGCCATTGATATCATTCCTAAATAGATGAACAGGAGAAGGCAATATGTCTGAAAATATACAACGAAGGGACTTTCTGAAGGGTGCTGTCACCGGCACGGGCATTGGCGCGCTGGCTGCCATGGGACTGTTTTCATATTCCGGGATGAGGAAAAAGCTGTTTCCACAAAAAGAGAGAAAAATGACCGATATCGGCACCTGCAGAAACGTCAAGGTGACCAATATTTCGGAAACCAGCTGGTTTGACAACCACGTCCTCATGGGTGACATCAAAGGAGCCGGCGGTCTGCTGGTGAACCAGTACACCTATAACTGGCCGCCCTTCGGCAACGGCACGGGACTTGGCAAGGGCTCCTATGAAGCTGGTATACAGCAGATCAAAGATCTTATACCCCATGACCTGGATACGGCCTGGGATATCATTGCCAAAAATTCAGTCAACCCGGAAAACGCCGGCGGATACGCCTGTCTGATGGAAGTTGAAGAACTTTCCGGCAACAAGCGTAAATTTTTGCTGGACTCCGGCTGGTCTTACAGATGGATGGATGAATGCTTCAAGCGGGAAGGGATTGACAAGATGCTGGAAAATCGGGAAATCGAAGCCCTGTTCATCTCCCATGAGCATTTTGACCATTACTGGGGACTGCCCGTAACCCTGAAATATGACCCCACAATCACCATTTATATCCCCGAAGGCTTTTACCCCGAAGGAAAGAAGTACATTAAAGATTCAGGACACACCGGCAAACTGGTGGAGGTCAAGAACGGCCTGTATAAACACATACCCGGGATGGCCACCTATGTGTTCCCGGTGCCCATCATCTGCCGGGTTTACGGTGAACAATCCATATACTTCAATGTACAGGATAAGGGACTTGTTTCCGTGACCGGGTGCTGCCACCAGGGTATCATCCAGTTTGCGGAAACGGCGCACAATGAACTCAAGTATGAAAAGGACCAGTTCCACGGCATATACGGCGGGCTTCATATCTCTCCCTTCGAGGATTGGGACCCCAAGTATGACGACCTTGTCATCTCATTGAGAAATTACGGGTTTGAACGGATCGGGTGCAATCACTGCACCGGCGTTCTGTGCGCCAAGAAATTCATTTCTGCAGGCTATCCTGTGGTCGAAGGGTCTGCGCGGTTCCGTTCCAAAGATAAGGCCTATCTTGGCAATGGAGATGTCATCACCTTCGGATAAAATGCTTCGACTGTTGTGTCCGGGGGATCTGTCTTCCCTGGACACATTATTTTTAGGAGGCCTGGAAATGATTCAAAAAGATCCTGCCTGGGGACTTGATACCCTGTTACCGCCTTCCGTGGTGAATACGCCGGAACTGGCCGGCTATGAACTGGCAAGGGCGGTGCTGATCCGGTCAACATATATCCCGGGCATTCGCCACCGCCTGGGGTGGCGAGGCATTCACGAAGCCATCGTCCCGGGGGGGCCTCCGGGCAGTCTCACCGCAAAGGTCAATGACCTGCCGGGCGTCTTTTCCTTTTGCCCCGTTGAGCCCGGTCCAGGCCACACAGCCCGGTTTCTGCTGAGCTATTACCCGGCACCGGAAGAGGCTTTGGTGGAAAAGTATTCCATTGAGGCGGGGATCTCTGCCCTGGCCCCGGATTATATGGAAAAAGTCAGAAATTTCATTGACCACACTGAGTTTTCAGAACTTTTTCATATTGGCTGTGTTGATTGTATGAAATCGGATCATGGTGTTTTTATTTCGTTCCAAGCCCTGCACCGCCTGGGCTGGATTGCTGAAAAGGGCATTGTAATAGAAAATGAAAACGGCCCGTTCCAGGCTGTGGCCCCCGGCGGCATAGACCAGGATCTGCCCGCCTTTGATATCGGCATGGCGTTTTTCAAGCCGTTGGCTGCTTCTTTTTCCTATACACTTGGTGCAGCCCCCTCCTGTTTTTATTCCCAGACGCGGAAAAAAGAAACTGCCGCCGGCTTTCTTGAAACCCCAGAGCAGGGATTGACACTTGGATATTTCAGCAACGGTGAACAGAGGTGGATGTCAGGCTGGGAAGACGCCTATACCAATATAGCCTGGTCTCCGGGAGATCCTTTCCCACACCCTTTTGAAAACGAACTGTGGTGGACCCCGGATCTGACCGGGGCAGGCACCAGCCTGGACAAAAAAGCTGTGGGTGTCATGACCAAGCCCCGGTTTATTCTGCTGACAGGATTTCTCGGCACGGGGAAAACCAGTTTCCTGGACCATTTTATCCAGGCCCAGACCGCAGCCAACAATTTTGTGGCGGTGATACAAAATGAGATTGGCGAAAAGGGGCTGGACGCGGCCCTGCTGGACCAGACCTATGCCGTGACCCAGATGGACGAAGGCTGTGTCTGCTGTTCCCTGGCCGGCAATCTTCGGGCCGCGCTTTCCGATATTCTGGACCGGTTTTCACCCGATTTTATTGTGCTGGAGACCACAGGTCTTGCCAATCCGGCCAATATCCTTTCAGAACTCCAGGAGCTTAACGATCTTTTTGAATTCGGCTCCGTCACCACCCTTGTGGACGGCTCCCAGGGCCGGCGCACCCTGGATCGCTTTGAGGTGGCAAGGGATCAGGTGCGCCTGGCGGATGTGATCCTTGTCAATAAATGCGATCTTCCGACAGTTGATCTCGGGGGCATTGAAAAACAGATCCGGCAACTGAACCCGGTGGCAATGGTTCACCAGACCGTTAATGGGGCCATCCATCCCGGCGTGCTGTACGGCGTTAATTTCCGCAGTCCCCTGAATCGTCCGCTTTTTTTTATGCCGGGCACCCATGCCACCCATGAAGACGACCAGATAGAAACCCGGCTTGTCACCTTTGATCACCCCGTTGATGAGGCGGGGCTCAATGCCGTAATCCAGGGGGCAGGGGAGCAGATTCTCAGGGTGAAGGGCATAGTCCGGTTCAATGACCGGTCCGGTCCCATGGTCTTTCAGTATGCCCCCGGCACCTGGCGGATTACGCCGTTTACCGGAGAAGACACAAAGGATTATTTTCTGGTCTTTATCGGGCTGAACCTTGAACAACACTTAATCTGGAAAGAGGTCTGTGCATGAATGTGGTTGCCCAGGGCGGCATGATGATGTGGCCCTTGATTCTGTTATCCATCCCGGCCCTTGCAATTATTCTGGAAAGGGGAATTTTTTTTATCTGTCATCCCTTTCCGGTGAAGGGCGCGGCAGCCGCGACACCTGACACACCTGGCGTCTTTGCCCCTTTTTTTGACGCACTTTTCAGCGATGAAGCCGTTTCTGTAAAAGAGAAGAAAACAACCCTGGCAGCAAAGCAGATTTTGTTCTCCTTTAACAAAACCATTGATTTTTTGTCCACCATTGCCACGGTTGCGCCGCTGTTGGGGCTCTTGGGCACCGTGGTGGGCATGGTCCAGGCCTTTTCAAAACTGGCGGGAGCTAATGCCGGTATGGATATCGGCCTGCTTGCCGACGGGATCTGGCATGCGCTTTTGACCACAGCGGCAGGCCTTGTCATTGCCATCCCGGCGCTTTTGGCCCACCAGTGGTTCAGCGCAAAGGTCCGTCAGCTTGCATTTGAAATGGAGTGCTATGCCAACAGGATACTGGAATCATGATTCACCTGACTGATCCGGTACTCAGACCTGTAAAACCCGATATCACACCCCTGCTTGATGTTGTATTTATCCTGCTGATTTTCTTTGTGGTGTCGTCGGTGTTCACCGTCCAGGGGATCAAGATGGATCTTCCCGAAGCCTCTACGGCCACAGCGATTTCAGGTCCAACACATCGAATCCGCATCATGAAAGACAATACCCTTCGTTTTGATGACCAGGTGATGGATATGCGGGAGCTGTCCTTCAAACTGCAAAACATCAAAACAACACCCAACGGGCACGCCTCTGAACGTATTATCCTTGAATGCTCCCCCCTTGCCCGGGTTGCCGTTTTTATCAAGACCGCAGATATGGTCAAAGCAGCCGGATTTGAAGACCTGATTATCGCGACAACCAGACCCTAAAAATCCGGGGGTGATGAATGTCCGATACCCATCTTAAAATTTGCTGTCTGATGATGTCATGTTTTATTCACTGGATAATTCTCGGGGCCTCCTTTTCCCCGGTTGTAAATTCTTACGGCAACCTCGAGCTGACACCGTTGAACATCAGCCGGGGGACAGCCTGTGTAAAACCATCCTTTGCCCTGCAGCAGCTTGTTGAACAAAGAACCGATTCAAACGACACAGACCCTGGCGGGCAACATGGCGAAAATTCCAGGAAACAGATCTTAACTCTCTATCTGAAACAGGTCGCAGAAGAGATCAACCGGTGCAAGTTCTTATCGGCAGATATGAATAAAGATCAGATGAACCGGCTGATCGGCAACGCACAATATGCGTTTTCCATAGATGCCGCCGGGAAATTTTACGGGATTCGCATGACAAGAAGTTCCGGAAATCCTTTGATCGACAAAGCTTCCAGAGCCGCAATCGTCCTTGCCGGCCAAAGGGTGAAACGCCCCGAAGAAACCGGCACCGCTCCCATTGCTTTAAAACTTGCAGTAAAGTTTCAATACGGGTTGTAAACCCATGACGGACGTATTTTTTTGAGGGTAATCGCATGTGAAAAAAATGTGGCTGATCTCCAATGAAAATTGAAAAAGGGGTGAATTGACAGGGAACGTATAACAGGTTCGTTCATCTAACAGGGGACATTGTTGCATGGAAAGTCTTCACCTCATTTCCTTGATTTGGTCTTCCTGATTTCCGATTCAAGTCAGCAATAACAAAAGTAGTCCGGGGTTTTAAGCCATGAATTTGGGAGACCTCGATATTGATGTAGTCCTCAGTAGGAATCCCCAATCCAACCCCTCCACAATACTTCTGTTATTGAATGCAGTTTTGAAATAGCCCCAGGCGAGGATAATAGACTTATGTGGGGTCTATTATTCCTAAAAAAACTTAATATTTTAAAATATTAACGCTGTGTTTATTGGACGGGCGGCGAATCGAGACAGTCGCCAAGTAAACAAAAATGGTTAAAAAAAACAGATGTTAACGAAGGCGCGATGTAGGCCGATCCATTACAACACATGGTTAGGGCGCATTCCCATTTTCCCGGTTTGAAAAAATCCTATCTTTTATGAAAAAATCTTATCCATATTGTCAAAGAGACTGAATTATTGTAAAATTTCAGGGTGTTTATCAAGGCTGCGTTGCTGATTTAATAGGATTTGTAACGTGTAAAGCTGACACGCCAAGGGCTAAACGAATAAAATCTGACCTGCAATTTTTCTTATATCAACCGTCTTTAATGACCGAATCCGAGATCGTTCATGAAGCGTTTGAAACAGTAAAGACCAGCTCGATTCATGCGTGGTTTAGGGATACTATTGGCAAGGCTTTTCAATCAAAAAGAATGCAGATCAACCAATAAATAAAAAGAGAAACAAAAAAGGGACGCAATCTATACGGTATGATGGGGTGATTTTCACCATCCCAGAGGAGGCCCATCTTCCGTTTTTGTTTGCTATTTTATACAATAAGCTGCAAAATTTATTTGTCACTTGCCATTCCCTCTATAAGGTTTTTAAAAATGCTGCCCCAACTTAAAAAATACATTTTAGACCATGAAGATTGGCTTATGGAAAAGATTTTAAATTATGCCAAACAGCAGGGATATACTGAGTATACTTCCACCTTGAGAGAAGCATGGCGGCTTTCAATCTCAGGTTTATCTAAATCATTGATTGCTACTTTGAATGCGAAAGGTTTAGATCTTGAACTGGGTCCACATGAAAAATACATTTCTGACCCTGCATCGCAGTTTGGCATTATTGAAGCCCAAGAACATAGAAAAAGAGGGGTTAACATAGATATGTTTTTAGGACTCATGAAATATTATCGTCAATCCTATTCAGATCTAATACGGGCATCGAATTTTGAGGATCAAATTAAATTTCAATATGAACAGATTATCAAAAGATTTTTTGACCGAGTTGAAATAGGATTTTGTTTACAATGGACACCAGTAAAAGACGAAAGCATTGTTAAAGATTTGCAACTTAGCAATCGTGTGATGACCAATGAAAAAAATAGATATCTCACAATCTTTGAGAGTTTATCAATGCCTGTCTTCATTGTGACGTTCGATGGGATTGTAGAAAATATGAACCATGCAGCATCCAAGATGCTCAATTACGATACTGTCCCGGGGACACAATACTATGGTGAGAAAGACACACATCCGCTGCTTTTTATACAAATATTCCCATGGTTAGATAGTTTTTTTAAAAGATTTAAGGCCGGGTCTGACAAGATAAAAACATTTGAAACAATGATAAATAATGAAAGCCAGTTCTTTTTTATTTCTTTTTCCCGCTCTCTCGATATCTCAGGTAAGTTTTCTGATACTGTAATTGTGATCATTGAGGATATTACAGAAAGAAAAACAATGGAAAAAGAATTAGAAAAGTTAGCCACTACGGACCCCTTAACCGGAGCTAAAAATAGGAGATCTTTTCTAAATTTATTTAGAAAAGAAATGAAACGGTCTTTAAGATATAATTATAGTTTAGCACTGTTTATGATTGATATTGATCATTTCAAAAAAATAAATGACAATTTTGGTCATGACACAGGCGACAAAGTATTAAGGCAGCTTGTTGCCAAGAGCTTCAGCGTACTGAGAGAGTCCGATCTTTTTGGCAGATGGGGCGGAGAAGAATTTATTTTACTTCTTCCTGAAATTGATATTCACCAAGCATATTCTGCAGCTGAAAGATTGAGAGATGTATTGGCGAAAAGTGAACTCATGAGTAACGATGGTGTAAATATAAGGTTTACAGTCAGTATCGGCTTCACGATTTTGAGAAATAAAAATATTTCTATAGATGGTGCTATCAAAAAAGCTGATAAAGCATTGTATATGGCAAAAAAACAAGGACGGAATAGAGCCGTGTTCCTTGAAAGTAAAAGCGAGCAATAATGGTATCATGTGTCGCCCAAAGCCTTTACAGAAAGGATGTTTGATACTCCAATCAATTCTCATGGGCTAAAATTTTAAGGGCGAGCTTTTGCATTTGTAGGGTTCTCTTTTTTGAAATTTGGATAAGTCCACATATTGTGGTTGGTTCGTCCTTGAAAAGATCCGGAGTGACAGGGAAAGTCCGGGGTAAGCGGTTGTTGGAAAAACGTATTTCGTTCTCGATGTAGTCCTCGCCCAAACATTTAAAGAGGAATTACCATTTCAAAAGATTGCAATCAGGAGAAAGCTGACATTAAATAGTTTTTAGATGTGTCCAAATGTGTTGTTGCCAAAATAACCGCTTGAACGGTATAATTAACAAGTTCTTCTAACGAGAGGGAAATATTAATGGGTCAGGAAAAAATAAGACAGGAAATTAACAAACTCAATTTTTCTGAAAAACTGCTACTGGTGGGCGATATATGGGATTCCATCGCTCAAGAGACTGGAAAGCAACCGTTACCGGAATGGCAAAAACAAGAACTTGACAAAAGATATGCCGAATACAAAGCAGGCAAACTAAAAACCTATGACTGCCAAGCAGTTCACGATGAGTTAAGGGCAAAGTTCGGATTCAAATGATCACCCGTTATACTGACCGTGCGTTGACTGAAATCGACCTGGGAATTTTATGGTACGAAGAGCAAAAAAGAGGTCTGGGGTCAGAGTTTCTGGATTGTGTTGAAGCTGCTGTAAAAAACATTTCGAAAAATCCAAAGATGTATCAAAAAAGGTATTCAAATTTTCGAAGCTGCCCGATTCGGCGTTTCCCCTTTTCGATTTTTTATACAATTGAAGATTTTGAAATCATACTTCATTCGGTTTTCGATAGTCGGCAAGATCCACAAAAAGGACCCTAAGTTTTTTGAGGCAACACACAAAAAATGCCCTATTCATTATTGTCGCTGTTCACCAACAAACCTGTTCAGGGTCACAGGGTCAACACAAACACATCCTCTTAAAAATTCTGACAGAAGATTAAGAAAAGTCTGGGGGGCATTGTCCAACTGGAAAATGGAGCCTGACCGAAGGGTAGTCTTCACCGCAAACCCTTGATTTGCTCCGCCACATTTTTGATATAGGTCCCAATAACAAAAGTAGCCAACGCCCTTTTAAGAAAGGCTTGGGAGTTCTTAAATACCATTATGTTGCGAGCGGGCCTAACGCACTGAATTTAAAAGCTATTTCTATCAAACGCCTTGCAAATCAATATTATATTAAAATTCAACACGTTAAAAACAATTTTGAAAATTTTAAAAATCAGTGGCAACATAATTTTTTGTTTTACTACATACCCCTCCAAGGATAGCAAAAGCTGCTTCAGTGATTTATAAACTGTCAAGCCAGGCGAGGATTTCAGCACTATTTTCCCAGTCGATTAACTCATCAATTTTTTTGTCATGAGTTATTTTCGATTGCATGTATTCCATGAGCGTATTTTGGACTTCCCGTTTTTTTGACAGATCCAGCTGCAGATAGGTCATTGTTGATTCAATACTTTGATGACCAAGACGATTTTTGATATCCGATACCGGAGCACCTAAGGTGACCATATTGACCGCACACGAATGCCTGAAGCAGTGAGCCGGACTCAGTCCTTTCAGCCTTTTTGCCGGCAATACTGCAGTCAAATATTTCCTGCAAATTTTGTTGATGCCGTGCCGGGTCATTTCCCGCTTCCGTTGGTTGATAAAAAGCCTATGGGCAAACAAAGGGATGGGATCTACCCTATGATTGGTGATATAATCCGAGATCAACGAGGCTGTTCTGGAGCATAGATTAATCAAGCGGTATCGATTTCCCTTTCCCAGGACTGCAATGGTCTCGTTTTCGGGATCAAAATAATCAAATTCCAATGTGGCAATCTCACTGGCCCGGGCACCGGAGTCATAAAGCAAATGTAGAATGGTAAAATCCCTCATGCCTTCTTTCTTTTTCAGGTCCACGGCACTGAAGACTTTCATGATTTCTTCAGGATATAAAAATCCCATCACCTTTTTTTGAGATCTTTTTTGAGGGATGTTCAGGAGGCCTTCGGCGATTCGTTTTTTGTCCGGATGCATGAAGCGGATCATCTTGGCCAAAGACTTGATCACGGCCAGGCGCTGATTTCGAGTCTGCACGCTATTTTTTCTATTTTTTTCCAGATGCTGTAGAAAGGCAAGCACGGCATCCACCGTTAAGTGTTCTATTGTCAACGACTTAATTTTTATTGAGTGATGATTCGCCAGGAAATGCAGGAACAAAGACAGGCTTTGCCGGTAAGCTTGGACACTTTGTTCACTCGTCCCTTTTATCGAGGGCAAGTATTCATAAAAATACTGGTGCAGGCAACTTGTCAATCTCATGCGTCCTCGCTTTTTGATATCGAAAAATTAAACAGTTGCCGACGGTGCTCAGCATCCAGTACCTTCAAATAATAGGTAGTGTATTTGTACTTGCTGTGCCCCATGTAAGCTGCCAGTACAGGCAGGGCATTTTGACAGGATTTTCCTTGCTGTTTAATTCGTTTTAGTGTGTTCACAGCAAACGAATGCCGCAAGGAATGATGTGAAGGCTGGCTGAAGTTTGTAGTACCGATTATTTTCCGGGGCTGTTCAAGATTAATATATGTGAGCGCCTGTTTAAATCTGCGATTTATAAACATACGGACCAGTTTATTGCCTTTCACCTTTACCAGTAAAAAAGGACTGTCATCCTCATCGGGGAATAACCGACGCACTTTTAGCAGGTTGTTTATTTCATGGGCTACTGCTTTGGGTATAGGGATCAATCGATCTTTTCTAAATTTTGTCTTTTCAATATAGATTGTTCTTTCTTCGGGCCTGTAATGGGTTTTCAATAAATTAAGTGTCTCCGATGTTCTCAGTCCGCACCGGGCCATCAACAAAAAGGCAATATAAGCACTGAAATCTGACACATAGAATCTCTGGCTTGTTCGCATCGACTTGATTACAGCTTTGAGAAAACGATCTGTTTCTTCCGGAGAAAATATAAAAGGAATAACGAGATTTTCCTGTAGCTCAGTGATTTCCTGTAACGGATTTTCCAGGATCACATCTTTGCGTATAAGATAATTGAAAAAAATTTTGATCATTCTGAAAATCATATTTATGGACCGGGGTTCAAGATCAAGATTTGCTCTGAACCGGATAAAAAACAGCGGATCAAAGGATGCCCAAGTCACTTGTTTTTCAGACACATATCGATCAAGCACCTTAAGACAGTACATCATTGAGGTGTTTGAGTACCCCAGTTGAAAACGATATTCAATAAACTCTTCCATTTGTTCTGCCAAAAAGCTTTTAAAACGTTTCATCAAGGATGATCTCCCGCATCAGGCCGATATGAATGCTCAGATACTTTTTGGTCGAATCGAGGCTTTTATGCCCCATCATTTCTTTAATTTCATAGATGGGCATACCGGCCTCCAACATGTTCTGGGCAAATGAATGCCGCAGCCAGTATGTGCTTGATGCAAGATTACTTTTCGTCATGCATTTTTTTATATCTCGGGGGATATCGCTCCTGTTGGCCGGTTTATAAGGTGGTATCAACTGTAAAAATAGAACTCGGGATTGAGTTTCAGGTCTCCCGCCTACAATATATGCAGTAATCGCTTTGATGATGTTGTCGGGAAGGGGAAGATGGGCAGGATTGCAATTTTTTCTTGAACGGATAAAAATCTCTTTCTGCCTAAATGAAATGTCATCCAGGGTTAGCAACCTGATTTCTTTGGGTCTCAATCCCAGGTAATACGCCAGGTGTATGGCGGCATTCGTGCGAAGATCTTTTGCTGTTGATAGATCCAGGCTGTCAAACAATTTTTGAACTTCATGAGCGCGTAAAAATTTGATTGGTTTTAGTTGTCCGAACTCTGGAGGGCTAACTATCAAAGGAGCGAGATCTTTTTTGATATATTGGTTCAGATAAAGATATCTCAAAAACAGCCTCAGATGTGACCGGTTCGACTTAGCGGTTCCTATGGAATAATTGGCATTGTACAGGGCTAAAAATTGATCAACCTTTTGGATGGATATCTTATCCAGGGGGACGCCTGATTTTTGCAGATAGATATCCAGACTTGTCAATATCCGCTGCATTCCCATAACACTTTCCTGACTACGGACTTGGTGTCCATAATAATCCAGATACCGCTGACAAATTTTCGGCAATAGATGATCAGGTGCCATGACCGGATTCCCTTACGTTTAAAATCGCCTGCAGATATTTTACGCTGCTGACAAAATCGGTGTTGCGCCAGACCATTACCATATCGATGGTGTTAAAATTCTTTTCGCATCGAAAGCACCGGCTCAAGTTCGTTCTGGGATTAACAGCGGTCTGAAACTCGTTGCACAAGGGACACAGAAAACGGAAAACCCCTTCACTGATTTTAGCCGGGATACCCAGTTGTGTTTCGATTAACACATGAATGGGGATTGAATTTCGTAATTTATAAAGTTCCATTGAAGAAAATCGTTTGCCCATGTTGACACCTCTTCTTTTGGGTCAGTTCTTTTAGGATATCTGGCGTCAATTTTACCGTCTCCTGGTCCGTGGCATCAATAATCTCTTGTAACGCATTTTTGTTAAGGAAGGTGTCAAATCCAATAAAGACAAGGGTTTTGGCCGATATTAAATCTTGTAACGGTATTTGGATTAAATCTATCGAAGATCCTTTACCAGCAATGGTTTTGCCGTTTTTCATCTCTTGTAACGCATCTTCAGTTAAGGATAGCGTTTCTGAGGGCTTTTTTCGCTTCCAGTAACCAGGATTGCTTTTGCGCCAATCCTGAACACGAGCCACATTCTCAGGTCCTGAGAAATAATCCCGATTCTTTGGCTTATCCAACCATTTTTGCTGGCTGTGTTTTTTGCTGGCAATTTTGCATTCGGGCTTGTCACAGAATTTTTGCCGCTTCACATGGCGGGAATCGGGCATGAATAAATTTTGGCAGTTTTTACACCTGCGCTGGCGAATTTGCTTTTTCATAGACCTGATACCTCCTTAGGTCTATGATCGGATGAACGACATGGCGGGGTAGTATTTTTTCAAAATATGGCGGGGTCCGGCGAGGTCCGGCTGGATCGGGCGGGGTAGAACTCGCTACAAAAAAAACTCGCTACATAAATACCATCATTGTTGACCCTGGCATTTCTCATTTACCTCGTGGCTATAGCCGAATACCTAATCATTTTAAAAATCCATACTTGATGCAAGTATGGTTTACTTTTGAACGGGAAATTAAAAGTAACGAAGGTCCAATCTTAATTTTTAAATTCTATAATTATTTCGTTTTATTTATATGTTATATGATCAGTGCTTATTGATGCAGAATACCAAATCGATATTGTTAACATATTCACCCAAGAGGAACTCATGTCAGGACTTCCCAAAATAGACGTGAAAATTACTGATTTCATCTCAGTCGGTAACATAAAAAATAATTCAAAAATCGAACACCATTTTATTTTTTTTGATAAAATATCTTCTGAAAGAAATAGGCAGATTAAGCATGTTAACTTCCACGAATGTATATTCTCCTATGAACAAATAAAGCATTTGGATTTCCAGAAGTGTCATTTTGAAAACTGTCTTTTTAATGGTTCCCAAATTTATTCTTGTGAATTTCATAAATGTACTTTTTCAGAGTATAGTTTTTACAAAGCTACCATTACATCGACGTATTTAAACCCCCGATCATTTAAGTACAGTAGAAAGTGGTATATAAAATGGTCCAATGTTAATACGTGGTGGTTTCAAGCTCTTTATCGAAATTCAAAAGATATGCATCAAGAAAAATTTGCAATGCATGCTGATAATAAATTTCACTTCTACCTTCGATACCAGTATTTATTCGGGAAGGAAAAAAGACGGCTTAAATTTTTAAAAGGTCTAATTTATGATATTACCCTTGGAAATGGATACGGCATATGGAATTCATTAGTTCTAACAGTGATTTTTATTTTGATGTTTGCATTTGCTATAAATGGCCAAATTAGTACAAAAAATGCGGGTAATGTTATTGAATCTTTATATTTTGCTATAGTCTCATTTACAACTGTTGGGTATGGGTGTCCCTCCGGCAAGCATGTGTATCCTGCTTTTTTCAGGAATGAGTCTTCCCTGAAGACCAAATTTATAGCAGCTACAACAAGTCTACAGAGCGTTGTCCTTATAATTCCAAGGCAACCATTTGGAAGGGTCTTTGAATAAGGCGGAAGAATTTTGTATCAGGGTGACCAGGTAATCAAGCGGATTGATTCGCATCAGGCGGCAGGTATGGATCAAACTCATGAACATGTCTCCAATGAAGGCGCCATGCTCTGTTCGGTAAAACAATGAGTTTTTCCGGTGTTGAATGCAGCGTTTCAAGCTTTGTTCACAAATATTATTATCCAGAGGAGCCCCCGGTATCTCCAAAAACCGCGTCAATTTGGCCCAGTGGTTTTTCATGTACGTGATTGCCTTGCCAAGCCCGGAGTTCGGCTCCACCAGATTTTCATCCGTCTGGCGATTCAACCAGGCTTCAAGTTCTGTCATCAGAGGACCGCTGTGTTTTTTATGATAGACTAGCCGTTGGTCTGGTGACATTTTCTGCTCTTTGGTCCTGGCGTCTATACAGTAAACTTCAGCGAGCATTTCAATGACATAGGCGGCTTCATCAGGAAAATTGTCAATCTCATCTACAAAATTCCTGCGGGCGTGTGTCAGGCAATTGCACAAAATCGCCTTGAACGCTTCACTAATATTGCGTGACAGGGCGTCACACATCTGAAGCGGTGCCGGTCTGCCGGCATCTCTTTTCCTGTAAAGATCGCTGATGTTTTCACCCGCATGATTTCGTCCGGTATAGAACAGCGCAATCTGTCTGCCATCATCGAATCGGGAGATGATTCCCGTGGTAAATATCCCGGTTCTTTCACCTGCTGTTCTGTCCTTGTTTTCCTTCATCAGAGACAAGATTTTCATGGTGGTATCATCATTGTGAAAAACCTCTCCCTGGGCTGCTTGATAAGCCAGTTCACGGAAAACCGGATAGATGAGGTCTGCAGCAGTTTCGGACTTATCCCACTGGGTGGTGGCAGGAAGTGGTATACCAAAACTTTCCTGAAGTTTTTCCAGCCGGCTCCAGGGAAAACCACAGCCATACTTAAGAATGGCAATCATTGCCAGGGCACTGGCATCATAATCTCTACCGGTTCTGTTTTCTGGAGCTTTTGCCGTAAAGACCATGCCACACAGATTGCAGCGGAGTTTTTCCAGTTCATAAACGGTAGCCGTTACCGGTACCTGACCGGTAAAACAGATGACCCGGCCCGGTTTTTTGAGTCGATAAACAATCCCTTTGAGGCATTCGGGACAGGTGTCTTTATGTTTGAGGTCTCCATGGGTAACCGATTGTCGGTCGGCACCTGTGAAATCGTCGGCAGCCCGTCTGCCATGTCCCTTTATAGTCGTTGATTTATCTTGATTTCGGGTTCCGGGAGGCCGATTTTTGAGAACTTTATCCTTTTTTTCGGTCTTTGGGCCGAACACCATGGCCAAAAGCTTTTTAATGGAGGATGCCTTGTCACTGACCGCCCGGCTCAAGACTTTGACGGCATTGATCATGGCCTTGATTGTATCAACATCCCCATCGGCAAGACGACCGGATTCCGCCCGTTCAATCAGCGCATCAAGCTCGTCTTCTGTCAGGTTCAGCGCTTCCATTGGGGAGCCTTGTCATGAGTTGTCGAAAATCGCGGATCAGGGGATATCCCCAGACCGCCTTGATGGAGCGGGTTTTTATATGCCTGTTTTCCTGTTTCCCCCGTCCGGTGGTATCACCCAGATAGTGCCAGTTTGCCGCTTTATAACAGGTGCCGGCAAATAATTCGGTGTCAACAAATGTCTCGAGATAATAGACCGGATGGCAGTAAATACGCTCCCAGTCCCTGGACAAATTCCTGGCCATATACCCTAACAACCATGAGGCCAGGTGAGGTACCCGGAACCAGGGCAGGATCAGAAACCGGCTGTTATAGGCGATATAGCGAAGGTTGTGATCCCGGTGCTGTTTCTTCCAGCCGATATGTCGGTCTCTGGCACCGATATGCCGGGGTGCCGATGACCATGAAAAACATGCCACCGGCCGTTTGTCGGCAAAGACCATATATTTAAGTTGCTCTCCCACAGGATGGCAATATCCCAGGTAATGATGATGCTCAATCAAGCTGTTAAATAAAGGTTCATTGGGTGTGTTTTTTACCAGTACAATATCAAGGGGGCTTATTTCCCTGAGCGTCATCGTCACCGGGGTTTGATCGATTTCCGGTTGTTCCGGCTTTTTGCGGTTTAAAAACGGGTTGGGCGGGTTGTGTTTTCTGGCCGGAAGATTAATATGCCCGTTTCTATGGAGTTCAAGCATAAATCCCCGGGCGATCATATCACGAAGGCTGCCGTTGGCCTGAACCCAGTTCCATTCCCGGCACAATATCTGTGACAGAGCGCGGCGGCTTGCTGTGGGATTGTCGTCGATCAACAGCCTGATAAATTCAATATCAGCCTTAGTCGCGCTTCTGCCACGGTATGTGAGTACAATGTCGTTGTCCATAACCACCGTATATGCCGAAATATACCGTGGAACGCAAGTGAAAAATGAAACCGGCTGAAAAATTTATACGGACAGTTTTCGCCATACGGGAGCAGCCCGGGTATGAAACGGATCACCATTCCAAAGCAGCATCTGAAGCTCATGCGCTTCAAGACACCGGCCGGCAGACTGATCCCTTTTGGGCCACCAGTTGAAACGCCCCTTGGAGAGCCGCTTTTGGCAAAGCCAGAACCCCTGGCTGTCATAGCATAAAACCTTGATGGCCGTTCGTCTTCGGTTAATAAATACGAACAGGTATCCTGAAAAGGGATCTGATTGCAGGACCTTTCGGCATATACTGGCCAGGCCGTCGATTCCTTTTCGAAAATCTACGGGCTCCGGAGCAAGCAGTATCCGCATATGTGGTGTGACCTGGATCATGGCGCACCAGCTAGTAAATATCTGCCAAGACTGATCACTGCAGGATCTGCCCTGCCGTTGAAGCACATGCGCATTTTTATGCCGGTTTGATTTTCTATTTCTATAACGCAGTTGAAACTCTCCGGCAGGGATACCATTTCAATAAACATGGAAGATTCATCGTCTGCAGGCAGATTAATTTCAGCAGGAGGCATGTCAATAATTTTTTCTTTAAGTGCTGTGTAATTCAGTCCCAAGCCTCGGGCAATCTTATTTATACTCATACCCTGGATGTGGTAAAGATCTGCTGCGGTTTGCCATAGATTATCCGATATACGGGGCCGTCCGGTTTTACTATTTCGCCAATTTGAAAAAAGTTGCTGGGCTTTTTCCAATGCGGCTGATTGTTCGTTTGTTAATGGTTGGTTGTTCATCGGTTCTCTCCTTTGCAATGTCTATGCTGGAACCGATAGTATCACCCGGGGATGATTATTTCATGCACGCTTACCGAAGGGACACGGTATGGTGATTTATCGCCAGTAATGAACCAAGTCTCTCTGATCATAACTATGATCTTCCTTCTTCTATCTGTCATTTGGTGCTCCATTGTAACTGCTATTATAGTGAAACGGATAATCAAATAATGAGTTGCATCGTGATAAAATTCGGATCGGCTGCACGAGGCGATAAAAATATATGTAGCGATCAAGATTTCATTGGTATCCATTCCGAAGGATATAAAAAATTTCAATACTTAAAAAATAAATTTCCCAACATCTCCTTCTTGTCAGAATCAACAGTCAAGCGGATGAAAAACAAAGGAGCTCTATTCCTAACCCACTTGGATCTTGAGGGAATCCCTATCGAGGGTGACAAGGACATGTTAACTTTGATTAAAGGGTATAAACCGGCGTCTTTTGCTCTTAAGAATTCACTTTCATCAACAAAACATTTCTTCAATGAAATCCAATGGTTTCCCAACTCCACAATAGGAACACTTTGGTTATTAGATGTTTTATTTGTGGCTATCCGAAACTATATATATTGCCACAATGCAACACAGAATATTTATAAATTCAGCTATACAGAGGCGTTATATTCTTTTGGGGTCAACGAACAAATTATGGCAGATTTTCTTAAGATTCGGGACGGCAAGTATATTTTTCGCTCCCAACAAAAGGAGCCATCAAAACTTCTTCAAGTTGATTTACAAAATATTGAGAACGCATGTAGATTTATCTTCGGGGATTCGATGAAATTTAAATGCGGTGGGAAAACCAATTGGGAAAAAAGATGGAAATTTGATTATTGGGACGAAAGATTCATCGAAAGGGCAATTCTGAACGGGGAGAGTAAAAATAAGGTCTTTTGTTCGTTACTTAAAAACCATAATTACAACCGGAAACTATTTAAGAAAGCTATGAAAAAAATTGTGTTTGAAACCATCAATTTGGGGCATTAAAAGTTATCACGATTTTTCCCCGGCTCTGAATTTCGAAAAGTATTGTCAAAGATAGCATTTGAATTGCTGATAATTTTATAGAGAATATTAGGAATCTTACGGCGATGGCGATGGCTATGTCTATTTATGTATCCGGTTTTGTATGTGGCGAGATTTTCTTCTATGAAAATTTCTAAATAAGTCATTTTCTTTGGATGTAATTCTTTTACTTTTTTTCTTCCTTCATTTTTTTGGCTTTTGAGAAGAAGTGTTCAACAGTTTCCGGATCAAAACCAGGCATTGTCCGAGCAAACTCAGCGGCTTTTTGATAATATTCTCCAGCTTCGTGCCTCTTCCCACGAGCTTCATAGACCTGCCCCAATCTGTGAAACCCGTCAATCTGATCAGGATATTCAAGCAACAATCTCTTTGATACAGCTTCAGCCTCGTCTAATTTGTCTTCATTGATCAGATCCGTTACACTGTTTGAAAGCAGATCCAATTCCGTGTAAACTGGTGTAAATCCGGCAGGATAGGACTTAGGTTGAGCCCCCGCTGACTGCAATAATAGACAACACTTTTTATACTTCTTACCGCTGCCGCAAGGGCATGGTGTATTTCGACCGATTTTTGCCATGGAAAAATGTTTCACATTTTGAATTTTAACGCAAGGTAAAGATCATGCAGCTTCGATTCGCCACCAACATTTCTGTTGAACAATATATTCAGCAGGAAGCATGGCGGGATGCAAAACTGGACCAGTGTCCATTGCACCCGGAAGGTGGCTGCAAAATTGCCAGGCATGGGACCTATCGCAGAAAATCCCCTGACGGCGCAAAGATCGCCCGGTGGTATTGTCCTGAGGGCAGGACCACTTTCGGGATGTTACCGGATTGTCTGTGCTCTCGCCTTCCCGGAACATTGATCGAGGTAGAAACGGTTATCAATCAGATTGAAGCCGCCTCCAGCCAGGAGGCGGCAGCAAATAGCATGCGCCTGGACATCAGCCTGCCTGGTGTTCTGCGATGGATGAGGCGAAGACTATTTCTGATTCGCTTAAGTTTAATTTTATTGATCGAACTTCTCCCATTATTGTCGAATAATGGTCAGGTGACCTTATCATCATTTAGATCCGCACTTGGGGTTGAGTTTGTTTTACCCCATCTCAGGGAACTTGCGGGTCCATATCTGGATATCCTGCCACCGCCGTTGGGGTTTGGCCCCTGGTCTCAAAAAAAATATCGTAGAAAAAATCGTTTTCAACAACAAACGGGGCCTGATCCTCCCTGAAAAACAGGGTAAATTGCCTTAAACGATCATTTCAGGGAGGCAATGCCATGAAGACCGGACAAAATAGAGCAAAAAATTCAAACCCAAGGTCACAACGCCGTTTTCGTGCGTCTATTGCAAAAAATCCCATAGATCCCCACCGCATCAGAAAGATTTCAGGAAGCTTTGCTTTTATCGAGCACCGTTTTCTGCGGGACGGGTTTTGGGCAAGCCTGGATCATCATCAACTCCTGCTGTATCTGTTTTTGATTATCGTGGCTGACCGCCATGGATTATCCTATTACAGCTATGATAAAATCTGCACCCTGCTCAGAATTGATGTTGATGATTACATTCTCGCCAGGAACGCCTTGATTGATAAAAATCTGATCGCATTTGACGGCAGTCTTTTTCAGGTGTTGTCTCTTCCGGAAAAAGCGGCTCTGTACTCACCGGCTCCTCTTAAAGATCAAAAAGATATGGAACTGCATGATCCGGCAACCATCCACAACCTTATCTTGCAATCTTTTGGAGGAGATCATGGCTGAAACTGAAAATAAGCTCACCAAAGCAGTGGAGAAATACCTGGACTATTATCGAGATCAAACTTCCGGGAAGACGATATCCCATGCAAAAAGAGCATTAACCGGTTTTGCGGCCCATCTTCAAACTTCAAATACCCCTTTAGATAACATATCCATTCAACAGGTTGATCACTTTTTAGCCCTGTACAATGCCAATTATTCCACCGGAACAGCCAGAACGAACCGGTCATATCTCCGACAATTTTTGAAGTACCTTTACCGGTACGGACATATTAAAAAAGACCTCTCCCAACTGGTGGTAAGCCCCCCGGAGTTTGCCCGATCAAAACCTCCCAAATTTTTGCGTCCTCATGAAATCCAAAAGCTGTTTAGCAGTCTGGATCTGTCAACAGCAAAAGACCTTCGCACCAATGCCACCCTGCACCTGGCATATTATCTGGGGTTAAGGCCGAAAGAAATCCGTTTATTAACTTTGGATGACATTTCCTTCAGGCAAAAGGAAATTTTCATTCGTTCAAGAAAAAATTGCGACCCGGCCCATCTTCCAGTATCGGACAACGTGATCAAAGCCATCGCCGCTTATATTGTCGGCGCAAGACCTGAAACTCAATCCCGAGTTCTATTTTTACAGTTAATACCACCTTATAAACCGGTCAACAGGTGCGATATCCCCCGATATATAAAAGAATGCATGACGGAAAATAATCTTGAATCGAGCACATACTGGCTGCGGCATTCATATGCCCAAAATTTACTGGAGTCTGGTGCGTCCATTTATGAGATCAAAGAGATGATGGGGCATAAAAACATCGGATCAACGCAAAAGTATCTGAGCGTTCATATCAATCTTATGCGGGAGGTTATCCTGGATGAAACGCTTTAAAAGTTGTCTTGCCGAACATATTGAGAATTTCATCGAATACCGTCTTCAGTTGGGATATTCTGATAAAATGCTGATAGTCAGCCTTGGATTACTGGATCGGTATGTTGCCGAAAAGAAGGTAACCCTGACATCATTTGATCCATTGTTCTTCATCCGGCTCCGTTCAGATCTTAATTGTGAAAACCGTTCCATCAACACGTTTTTTCGTACGTTCAAAATGTTTTTCAATTACCTGATCCGCCAGGATTTGATCCGGGAAAATCCATTGCAGGAGATTGCTGAACTGCCGGAAAATCAAATTATCCCTTTTATTTTTTCACCGGAAGAAACTGAACTTTTGCTGGAGGTTGTCATTAAATTGATGCGAAAGACCGAAAGATATTACCTCGCCGATTTCAGCGGTTACATTTCCTTTTTGCTGATGGCCCGGTGCGGATTAAGGATATCAGAAACCCTCAACTTACTGAAAAACAATTACCGGCCTGAAGAAAGGACAATTTATATTGAAAAGACAAAGTTTAAAAAAGATCGACTGCTTCCGGTACCCAAGGCGATTTCTTGTGCAATAGACAATCTGCTGAAAGTTCGCCAGTGTTTTTTTACCGCAGATAATCATCCTTTATTGCTGATAAAAGAAAATGGAAAAGGGCTATCCCGTTCTTACATGCGTTGGAAATTTAAGAACGCGATTTCAATTCTTAACCTGGAGCAGCCCAGAAGAATCATTGGTGCGACAAACTTCAGCAACCCGACGCGGCACTCCCTTCGTCATTCATTTGCCGTAAATACCCTAAAACGGATTAAACAACAGGGAAAGTCTCCCCAAAATGCCTTACCGGTACTGGCCGCTTACATGGGCCACAGTGAGTATAAATATACAACCAAATATTTGAGGGTGGTGGATGCAGAGCATCGCCGCCAGATGCTTGATTTTTCAATGTTAAGAAGCGAGGATGTATGAGACTGTCCTCCTGCCTGCATCAATATTTTTATGAATATTTGCCCCGGATAAAAGGGACCAGCGAGCATAGCATCAAGGCTTACCGGCAGACCTTTTCTTTGTTGCTGCATTTTCTGGCCGATTATCACAAGATGACAATCAAATCTTTGAGAATCGAACATTTAACGCCTGAAGCGGTGCTGGCTTTTTTGCACCACCTTGAAAAAGATCGGAAAAACAGCATTCAGACCCGAAATAACCGTCTGGCTGTAATCAAGTCACTGGCCAAGATGATTCGGTTCATGCATCCTGACAAAAAACAAATCGCTGAAACGCTCCTGATCATCCCACAGAAGAGGGCTCAAAAAAAGGTGATGGGGTTTTTATACCCGGAAGAGATCATGAGGGTGTTCAGTGCCGTTGACCTGAAAAAGAAAGAAGGCATGAGGGATTTTACCATTCTCCATCTCCTCTATGACTCCGGTGCCCGGGCCAGTGAGATAGCCACTTTGGAATTTGATTATTTTGATCCTGAGAATGAAACCATTGCGGTCCTGGGCAAGGGGAACCGGTACCGGCTTATTAATTTATGCCCCAGAACCTCTTCGTTGATCTCGGATTACATTATCAACCACCGGGTAGATCCCATCCCTATATTTAGCCAGCGGTTATTTATAAACCAGCGGAAGCGGGGAATGACCCGGCACGGTATTAACAAAATCTGTCGGAAATACCTGACCAAAACATTGTCGCCAAAACGGTTGAAAGGATTGAGCCCGGTTCATTGCTTCAGGCACTCGTGTGCGGTCAATATGGTCACCTCAGGAGATCCGGTATCGACCATCAAAAATCGTCTTGGCCACCAAAGTGTTGAGTCAACAATGATCTATCTGCAGCTGGACTTGTCAAAAAAGCGGGAAATCCAGAATAAGCTCATTGAATACATGCAATCGAAAATAAATCATGACAAGAAAATTGATGAACTGATTGACTGGAAGAATAATGCTGAAATTCTTGTCTGGTTAGACAGTCTATGACTTACTGAAGCAGCTTTTGCTAGCCTTGGAGGGGTATGTAGCAGAACTAAAAATTATGTTGCCAGTGGTTTTTAAAATTTTTAAAATCGTTTTTAACATCCTGAATTTTATAATGATATTGATTTGCACGGCGGGTAATGAAAACTTCCTTTAAATTTAGTGGGTTAGACCCGCTCGCAACATAAGTCTATGAGCCCTACAGCGCATGGAGAGGCTCACAAGCGCTATCTTGGTATCAAGCATACAACAAAAGCAAACATGATAGGCAGAATCAATTTAAAGAAGCTAATTTAAAGAATTTAATGAACGCCACAGCTGGCCTATTGGTGTTGCTTTCTTCACAATTTAGAACAGAGGATTTCTCACCCACTGAAAGCGCTTTATCCATTGGTTCAAATGGATATTATACCGGACAATCTGCTATAGGTGGCTTTTTTCAAATTGAGTTCCCTGATGATTGGTCAGAGGATGAAAAATACGATTTTAATTGGAGCGAACTTAAAAAACAAAGCGATAGATTTGAAAAAATCAATTATGACGACTTATGATCGTTAGAGGCACATAACAAGCGCTTTCACAGCCGACCGGGCAAGCCGGCGGCGATTTACAGGCGTCTTTTGTAAGCGAGTTGGAACGGCTGTTTAATAATTCATAGCGTCCTTGCACTCGGCGGGTGAAGCGCACGTTCGGTAACAAAATACAATGAAAAAACAACCAGACTTCAGACAACTTTTTTATGATTACTTCGGATCAAAACCAAAGAAGGTTACTTATTCAATCCGTCAGGACTCAAATCGTTATCATGATTTGCTTTTCTTCAAAAGTTTAATCCACGATGCGAGGTTTAAACGTAAGGATATAAAAATTCGTGGTAAGAAATTGACAGTTCAATTGAATCGAGATTGTTGGGAACTTGGATTCGTAGAGCACAAGAAACATTCTGAGCTATATATTGCAAATTCACGAATGAGTATTTCTACAGTTTCCGATTTAGAATGGTGTTTTCATAATGAGAGTGAAATGAATCCTGAAAGTGAGTTGTGGATTCATGATATTCTAATCCAAAGAGAATCATATGAAATACTCAAAGTTATACTTGATGGTGATGGATGGAGTCTTCATATGAAAGCATCGGATGATGATTTCAATATGACAATTCAAGATATAGAGGTCCCATACCTCTATTCAAATAAAACCAAGACCGAACAAAAGCATTAAGAGCGACGGCAAGAAGCCGCCGCGCCTTATGCTGACGTTGGCTTTTTAAGGCACGGTATAAACCCATTATCCCAATTTTCATTTTTTCATTTCAATTGCTTGACAGAATCAAAAATGCATGTACAATTGTACTCATGAAAATAATAGCAGATACAAATACATTTTTGGCCGTGACTCTTTACGAACCGGAAAGAGAACGCATTATTAGCCTTTCCGTAGGCCATGAATTAATAGCACCGGAAGTATTGCCGTTTGAAATTGGCAATGCTTTATCCGCCATGCTCAAAAGACAAAAAATAACCCAGAAAGAATTACCCGACATCTGGCTTGCAACTCAAAAGATACCTGTGGATCTGCGAAGAATCGACATTCCTAAAGCGCTTGAAATCGCTTCTCAGTTCAACATTTATGCATATGATGCCTATTTTTTAACATGTGCTCTTTCTTTGCATAGCCCATTGCTTACCCTTGATCGCCGGATGATTGAAGTGGCAAAAAGTATAGGTATACAGACTATGGAGATATAAGGATGAAAGTTTTTACGTACTCAGAAGCTCGGCAAAAGCTTTCCACTGTCTTAGATTTGGCACGATCTGAAGAAGTGGTGATAAAACGTCGTGGGGGAGAAGTGTTTACAGTGGTATTTAAACAAGCGAAACAATCTTCGCCATTTGATGTGCCTGGAATAAAAACCAGTGCCACTACAAATGACATCCTTGATGCAATTCAAGATTCACGCTCAAGAAATACTTAAAGCAAACAATAAGCCAAAACGCTGGAGAGGGACCGGGCTACCTGCGCGGCGTTTTGGAAAGTATGTGGTTCAGGAAAATTTACATTTTATCTGAGCTTTTGAGGTTTAAAAGCCCGGCCCCCTCAGCTCCCCGATATGTGAACACACTAAAAATAAAAACAATGAAGAGTTTTCTATTAAAAAATATATTTTTAGTTTCCATTCTTGTTTTAACTGGTTGCTCTGCATTCCAGTCAGGAACGGGTGATAATTGGGTAGGATTTACTGAGTCTGGACAAGCGTCTTTCTATGCAGATAAGCATGTAAATCACAAAACGGCTAGTGGTGAGCTCTACAAGCATGGTTTAAAAACTGCAGCTCACAAAAAATTGCCTTTTGGATCGATTGTTAAAGTTACGAATACACAAAACAGGAAAAGCATTATCGTTAAAATCAATGATCGTGGGCCTTTTGTAAAAGGCAGGATAATTGATCTTTCAAGATCTGCGTTCACTATTATAGGTAATACCTCGTCTGGCGTTATAAACGTAAAAATAGAAGTTATTCAGTAACACATAATAGAGAATATAGGTGAACAAACATGACTACTGAAAAATACGGCAGCGCCGAGATGGAAAAAGAGTACGGGCCCCTGACCTTTGGCCGGGCGCTCTGGTCCCACCGGAAATGTGAAGAGATACCCCAAAAAGAGTTTGCCAAAATGCTTGGCATCTCACCATCCAGCGTGTGCGATCTTGAGAAAGAAAGAAAACTTCCATCGGTCAACAGGGCGGCAAAGATTGCCAAAATATTGAATGAACCTGAAAAAATCTGGGGCAGATTGGCACTCCAGGACATGTTGAGAGAGGCAAATTTAGAGTACGAGGTCTCTGTGGCATAAATGGCCGTAGGACAAAAAAGACGGCCGGTTTTTTTGCTATTACACCCTGGACGGCAAAAGGAAAGAAGAATACTTTGGCCGGGGCCTGGACGCCCAGCAGAGGGCGGAAGAACGGGAGGCAGAACTCAAAGCTGCAGGCGTTATACGAGGATATAACAAAGAACCGGTACCGGTCCACCGTAAGCGATATTTAAACCCCATCTATCGCCACGCCCAGCGGGACCATATAATGCCTCCATATTTAAAGGAGGGACCCCATTGTGATCTCGCTCTTTTTTTTTGTTGGCGGTGTGTTTATTGGATGAAGGAGATATAGCTGAAAAAAAATAAAAAAAGTATTTGACAGTCCAAAAGAATTCAGGCATATTACGCCGGTCTTCGAGAGGAGACAAGCTCTTCGAAAAACAAATCGAAGCAGCAAGTTTGATCTTTGAAAATTGGTCAGTGAAAAAGAAAAGAGCGGGTCAATGACAATGCGCTTGGGGCTTAGGCTTTAAGTGCAGACCTAAAAAAGTTTTAGTAAAGGATTATAACTGGAGAGTTTGATCCTGGCTCAGAATGAACGCTGGCGGCGTGCTTAACACATGCAAGTCGAACGAGAAAAAGACTGCTTGCAGTCTTGAGTAGAGTGGCGCACGGGTGAGTAACACGTAGATAATCTGCCTTCAAGCCTGGGATAACTATTCGAAAGGGTAGCTAATACCGGATAAAGTCGGTTTACACAAGTAGATTGATGAAAGATTGCCTCTTCTTGAAAGCAATTGTTTGAAGATGAGTTTGCGTACCATTAGCTAGTTGGTGGGGTAAAGGCCTACCAAGGCAACGATGGTTAGCTGGTCTGAGAGGATGATCAGCCACACTGGAACTGGAACACGGTCCAGACTCCTACGGGAGGCAGCAGTGAGGAATTTTGCGCAATGGGGGCAACCCTGACGCAGCAACGCCGCGTGAGTGAAGAAGGCCTTTGGGTCGTAAAGCTCTGTCAACAGGGAAGAAGTTACGTATATTAAATAGATGTATGTATTGACGGTACCTGTGGAGGAAGCGCCGGCTAACTCCGTGCCAGCAGCCGCGGTAATACGGGGGGCGCAAGCGTTATTCGGAATTATTGGGCGTAAAGGGCGCGCAGGCGGTCTTGTCCGTCAGGTGTGAAAGCTCGGGGCTCAACCCCGGAAGTGCACTTGAAACAGCAAGACTTGAATACGGGAGAGGAAAGCGGAATTCCTGGTGTAGAGGTGAAATTCGTAGATATCAGGAGGAACACCGATGGCGAAGGCAGCTTTCTGGACCGATATTGACGCTGAGGCGCGAAGGCGTGGGTAGCGAACGGGATTAGATACCCCGGTAGTCCACGCAGTAAACGTTGTACACTCGGTGTAGCGGATATTAAAATCTGCTGTGCCCAAGCTAACGCATTAAGTGTACCGCCTGGGAAGTACGGTCGCAAGACTAAAACTCAAAGGAATTGACGGGGGCCCGCACAAGCGGTGGAGCATGTGGTTTAATTCGACGCAACGCGAAGAACCTTACCTGGGTTTGACATCCTGTGAATATTCCGTAATTGGAATAGTGCCTTCGGGAGCACAGAGACAGGTGCTGCATGGCTGTCGTCAGCTCGTGTCGTGAGATGTTTGGTTAAGTCCAGCAACGAGCGCAACCCTTATCGTTAGTTGCCAGCATTTCGGATGGGAACTCTAACGAGACTGCCCGGGTCAACCGGGAGGAAGGTGGGGATGACGTCAAGTCCTCATGGCCCTTATGTCCAGGGCTACACACGTGCTACAATGGTAGGTACAAAGGGCAGCGACTCCGTAAGGAAGAGCCAATCCCAAAAGCCTATCTCAGTCCGGATTGGGGTCTGCAACTCGACCCCATGAAGTTGGAATCGCTAGTAATCGCGGATCAGCATGCCGCGGTGAATATGTTCCCGGGCCTTGTACACACCGCCCGTCACACCATGGGAGTTGATTATACCCGACGTCGCTGGGCTAACTTCGGAGGCAGGCGCCTAAGGTATGGTCGATAACTGGGGTGAAGTCGTAACAAGGTAGCCGTTGAGGAATCAGCGGCTGGATCACCTCCTTTCAAAGGAAAGAATAAATAAGCTCTTTTTGGATTCACTGACCAACTTTGAGAGATCAAGGCTCTGGGCCTGTAGCTCAGTTGGTTAGAGCGCACGCCTGATAAGCGTGAGGTCGGTGGTTCAAATCCACCCAGGCCCACCATGTGGGGAATTAGCTCAGCTGGGAGAGCGCCTGCCTTGCACGCAGGAGGTCAGCGGTTCGATCCCGCTATTCTCCACCAGACTCAGAGACAACAGGCCAAAATACAGTTGATAATTATTGACTGTATTGGTGCGTAAAGACTCTCACTGTTCTTTGACAATTTGTTGTAGTAAATATCAATAGCGTTGTTGATAAGGTGAAAATGTTCACCAAATCAACTGAATATAAAAGGTATGGAAGATGAAAATCAACCATCCCTTGCTATGTTGAAGAAAAAATTGCTGAAATTCGAGGCGCAAGCGGCAATTTTAAATAAGGCGTAGTAGGCTACGCCGTTTTAAAATTGACGAGAAGCAACGAAGAAGTTCACAATTTTTTCGAAAACATCAAAGCGTTTAAACTTATTTGTGGAATAGTGGCTAAGCTACTAAGAGCAAACGGCGGATGCCTTGGTGTCAAGTGAAGAAGAAAGACGTGGAAAGCTGCGATAAGCCTCGGTTAGGAGCTAAACATCCTTTGATCCGGGGATTTCTGAATGGGGCAACCCGGCACAATTAATCTTGTGTCATCCTTAACTGAATACATAGGTTAAGGAGGGTAACGGGGAGAACTGAAACATCTTAGTACCCCCAGGAATAGAAAGTAAAAACGATTCCCTAAGTAGCGGCGAGCGAACGGGGACCAGCCCAAACCGTTAACGTGTCAAGCCCGAAAGCGTTGCGTTAACGGGGTCGCGGGATGCAGATGGATCCAGTTTCGGATGGGTCAATAAGTTACAAAAGATATCATTAGCTGAACAAGCTGGAAAGCTTGACCATAGCAGGTGACAGTCCTGTAAGTGAAAATGATCTCTCTTATTTTTGCACTCCCAAGTACTGCGGAACACGAGGAACTCTGTGGGAATTAGTGAGGACCATCTCATAAGGCTAAATACGACTTGACAACCGATAGCGTACCAGTACCGTGAGGGAAAGGTGAAAAGTACCCCTGTTAGGGGAGTGAAATAGTACCTGAAACCGTTTGCTTACAAGCTGTGGGAGCACATTAATGTGTGACCGCGTGCCTTTTGCATAATGAGTCAGCGAGTTACTTAATGTAGCAAGGTTAAGCCGATAGGCGTAGCCGTAGCGAAAGCGAGTCTGAATAGGGCATAAGTTGCATTGAGTAGACCCGAAACCAGGTGATCTATCCATGTCCAGGGTGAAGCGGAAGTAAAATTTCGTGGAGGCCCGAACCGTCACAGGTTAAAAACTGTTCGGATGAGGTGTGGATAGGGGTGAAAGGCCAAACAAACCTGGAGATAGCTGGTTCTCTCCGAAATATATTTAGGTATAGCCTCGTATGTTTCTTTTTGGAGGTAGAGCACTGAATGGGCTAGGGGTCTCACCAGATTACCAAACCTAATCAAACTTCGAATACCAAAAAGTCAGAATACGGGAGTCAGCCCGCGGGAGCTAAGTTCCGCGGACGAGAGGGAAACAACCCAGACCGCCATCTAAGGTCCCCAAATCTATGCTAAGTGGAGAAGGATGTGGGAATGCCCAGACAACCAGGAGGTTGGCTTAGAAGCAGCCATCCTTTAAAGAAAGCGTAATAGCTCACTGGTCGAGTGGATCTGCGCCGAAAATGTATCGGGGCTAAAGCATAGTACCGAAGCTGCGGAATGAAATTTATTTCATTGGTAGGAGAGCGTTGTGTCGTCGCAGAATCGCATACGTGAGTATGTGTGGAGATGTCACAAGTGCCCATGCTGACATGAGTAGCGATAAAGCGGGTGAGAGACCCGCTCGCCGAAAACCCAAGGTTTCCTGAGTAAAGCTAATCTTCTCAGGGTTAGTCGATCCCTAAGGCGAGGCCGAAAGGCGTAGTCGATGGAAAACAGGTTAATATTCCTGTACCACCCAGTTATCGTTTGAGAAACGGGGGGACGCAGGAGGGCAGGTCATCCGTCTGTTGGAATAGGCGGTTTAAGCTTGTAGGCTGGAATCTTAGGCAAATCCGGGATTCCAAGGCCGAGAGGTGATGACGAGGGGCTTTGCCCCATAAAGTGACTGTACCCATGCTGCCAAGAAAAGCCTCTATCGAGATAACAGGTGATCGTACCGTAAACCGACACAGGTAGGTGGGGAGAGTATCCCAAGGCGCTTGAGAGAACCCTGGTTAAGGAACTCGGCAAAATGATACCGTAACTTCGGGAGAAGGTATGCCCCTGACCGTTAGTATAATACTGTACAAAGCGGATGGGGGCCGCAGAGAATTGGTGGTAGCGACTGTTTACTAAAAACATAGGACTCTGCAAAGTCGCAAGACGAGGTATAGGGTCTGACGCCTGCCCGGTGCTGGAAGGTTAAGGGGATTTGTTAGCTTTAAGCGAAGCATTGAACTGAAGCCCCAGTAAACGGCGGCCGTAACTATAACGGTCCTAAGGTAGCGAAATTCCTTGTCGGGTAAGTTCCGACCTGCACGAATGGCGTAACGACTTCCACACTGTCTCAACCAGGGACTCAGCGAAATTGCAGTGGCGGTGAAGATACCGTCTACCCGCGAAAAGACGGAAAGACCCCGGCACCTTTACTACAGCTTGACATTGGATTTTGGGATATGATGTGCAGGATAGGTGGGAGACTATGAATCTGGTACGCCAGTATCGGTGGAGTCACCCTTGAAATACCACCCTTCATATTTCAGTGTTCTAACCATGGTCCATAACCTGGATTTGGGACAGTGTCTGGTGGGTAGTTTGACTGGGGCGGTCGCCTCCGAAAGAGTAACGGAGGCGCGCGAAGGTTCCCTCAGGCTGATTGGAAACCAGCCGTAGAGTGCAAGGGCATAAGGGAGCTTGACTGCGAGAGAGACATTTCGAGCAGGTAGGAAACTAGGTCTTAGTGATCCGGCGGTTCTGAATGGAAGGGCCGTCGCTCAACGGATAAAAGGTACGCCGGGGATAACAGGCTTATCGCCCCCAAGAGTTCACATCGACGGGGCGGTTTGGCACCTCGATGTCGGCTCATCACATCCTGGGGCTGGAGCAGGTCCCAAGGGTTTGGCTGTTCGCCAATTAAAGTGGTAC
The DNA here is from genome assembly GCF_963665355.1 of uncultured Desulfobacter sp. Taxonomy (GTDB): domain Bacteria; phylum Desulfobacterota; class Desulfobacteria; order Desulfobacterales; family Desulfobacteraceae; genus Desulfobacter. The sequence continues at coordinate 5,376,581 of NZ_OY762229.1, read as the reverse complement.
GTGAGCTGGGTTTAAAACGTCGTGAGACAGTTTGGTCCCTATCTTTCGTGGGCGCAGGATATTTGAGGAGATCTGATCCTAGTACGAGAGGACCGGATTGGACCAACCAATGGTGTTCCAGTTGTCGTGCCAACGGCATTGCTGGGTAGCCAAGTTGGGTACGGATAACCGCTGAAAGCATCTAAGCGGGAAGCCAACTTCAAGATTAGATATCCCATCGTAAGACTGAAGACCCCTTGAAGACTACAAGGTTGATAGGCTGGGTGTGTAAGCATGGCAACATGTTGAGCTTACCAGTACTAATAGGTCGTGAGGCTTAGCCACTTTTTTCCACGAATAAATTTAGATACTTTGATGTGAAGATATTACTACAACAGATTACATATTAGGACCCATGGGATAACGGCAGTGAGAACCAATCTGAAATTCCAGGTCCGACCAGTGTAACCGGTGGCGATGGCGAAGAGGCCACACCCGTACCCATCTCGAACACGGAAGTTAAGCTCTTTAGCGTCGATGGTACTGCATGGGAGACTGTGTGGGAGAGTAGAACGCCGCCGGTTCTTTTTAAAAAGCCATGATCCTGATCAATAAATCGACAGGGTCATGGTTTTTTTTGTTTCATTTCTTTTAATTTTACAGATTTTATTGGGTGTGTCCCACCTTTTACATATCCATTATATAGGTTTTTTCTGTCCCTGAATTTATGAACTCAGTAACATCAGCCGACAAATATTTTATTGCCTGGTAAATTTTTATATAGTGTTTTCGTGTTTCCACTGACCTTATGCCGTCGTGATTTTTTTCCAGACGTCTAAGAAGCCTCATACCCGATTCCGAATTTGAGGAGCGCCGATATTTGGCCAACCCTTTTTTCTTCAAATACTGCATGGCAGCATCCCAGTGATCAGAAAAAAACTTCGTTATCTTATCCAGGTAACTGCTTTCGAGTTTTTCAATCTGATTTTTTAAATTCTTCAGTTTGATTTTTGCTTGAGTATCCGTATTTGAATGATCAAAAATATTTACAATCTGATCAATTATGGAACGAAATGTTGAAATAAAGCCGCTGTCTATCTTTTCAAGCGCTTCTATCTTTTCACGTTCATTTTCAGTCAAGTTGGAAGGCTTTTTTAATAATACCCATCGCATTTTCCAAAGTTCTGAGGCAATTTCCAGCATATCTTCATCCTTATTTTTTTCACCTTCCGCTTTCAGGTTTCTTCTATATTCCAGAAGGGATTTCTTTAGATGTTTCCATATATTTTTCGCCGTATGAAAATGATCAGCCTGAAATTTAGCATCAGGAAATACCTCTCTGATTGCTTTCACATAGCTGTCTGAATAATCTGAGAATGCCGAAGTAACTGTCATTCCGCAATTTTTTATATTTTGTAAAAATGCAAGGGCATCATCAGCATTCTCCGAAGCGGCTTCATAAGTAATAAGAATACGGTCCGACTCATCTTTTAGAACCATCACACAATTGTTGGTTCCCATGGGATAATAACCGTCAATATGACACTGATCTGATTTTTTTTTGTTCCAGAAGTTGTTTTAAAATTTCCTCTTCCGAAGGAAGGCTGCTTCCGATTGTGTCAATCCACCTTTTCACAGACGACTTGCTTACAGGAATCCGAAACAAAACTGTGAATATTGTTGCAATATTCCTCAGACTGACTCCGCAGATAACTGCCAGAAAACATGCCAAACGCAACACACCTCTGCTTACATGTTGTTGTGCTGATACCTCTCTGATGTTCGGGGTAAACCAGATTTGTCTGTTATGGTCATCATAATACCAGGCCTGAGCTGATATAAACCGGTAAACAATCGGATTATGAAATACTGAAAATTCGTGTATGTCTACATTATATGTCTTTGGGGGCCAATAAACATCATGACTTATACCAGCTTCTTTTTGCCAATCCCGCTTCCTCATATCAAATTCTATAATTGTATTCTCTTCTTCAGTATATGAACGGGTGAATATATCCAGATTTGCTTCCACAACGGCAGAGTTGAACGGACTTTGTATTATTACAGGCATTTTTATCATCTTTTCCTCATTCAGGTCTATATTGGAAAATGATAATTGTTCGCCACCGCGTCAAATAGAATTTACTTTAGATTAAAATTTCATCTTATGTAAAAGGTGGGACACACCCTGTTTTTTCAAGACCCATCAATGCTTGAATTTCAAAGGCGCCTTGAAGAAGCTTCACAATTGAACAACTTGCAAACAATGTTCAATGTTACGACCATTCCAAAAGACAATCAAATGAGGACGATCCTCGACAATGTACCGCCGGAGAAACTGTATCCGGTTTTCTCAGACTTTTTTGAGTTGCTTCAACGTGGTAACCATTTAAATGATTATCTTTTTTTAGAAGACGGCTATATTATCCCGATTGACGGAACACAATATTTTCGGTCAGAGAGCGTCAATTGTCCTTCATGTTTGGTGAAAAAACACCGCAATGGCACCACAAGCTACTCCCATCAAGCTATAGGGGCCGCTGTCGTTCACCCTGACAAGCCCCAGGTGTTTCCATTAGCACCTGAACCCATAAAGAATACCGATGGAACCAAAAAACAAGATTGTGAGATCAATGCCGGAAAACGGATACTGCAGCGCATTCGAACGGATCACCCCAATCTGAAAATAGTGATCACTGCTGATGATCTATATTCCCAAAAACCATTCGTTGAACTGCTTAAAAAATTGAAGATGTCTTTTATTCTGGTGGCGAAGCCAACAGATCATACAATTTTATTCGAGCAGGTCCTGCAGAAAGACGAACAGGATGAAGCAGACGTGATCGAATGGAAAGACAAAAAAGGGCTGACCCATAGATACGAGTGGATCAATGGTCTCCGTTTAAACGGGGGAACATCACCACCGGAAATAAATTTCCTTGAATACAGCATTATCAAAGATCAAGACAAAATCACCTACACAAATAGCTGGGTGACGGATATTGAGGTGAACGCCGACAATGTAAACAAACTTGTCAAGGCCGGCAGGGCCAAATGGAAAATTGAAAACGAAAATTTCAATACCTTGAAAAATCAAGGTTATCATGCCGAACACAATTTTGGGCATGGGGAAAAGAATCTTTCATTTAATTTTTTCATCATCATTCTAATAGCCTTCTCCATGCATCAAATCATCGAATTGATGGACCCACTTTTTAAGAAAGCAAGGGCTAAATTCAGTGCTCGTAAAGAATTTTGGAATCAACTTCGCTGTATGATTCGGATTATCATTTTCAGAAACTGGGAATCATTGCTGCAGTTTATTATATCACCATCAACTGGTATCCGAGCGCCATAAGCAACTTTCTTTAAAAATTTGTATTTGAGAAAATAGGGGTGACGCATCAAGACAATCCCAAGGCTGACTATTGGCTTTGGATAAAAAACATTGTCATATTTAACGTAGCTGTTAAGGTAACCGAAGGAAATAGCAACTCCGTGGTCAACACTGTCCCGCATTGTTGCTAAAATGCACGGGTGACAGATATTTTCCTAATGCTCACATCCCTTCACTGAGAATTGCTGGGGGTTTTAATGCAGTCGTGTCATCGTTTTTAAGCAACAGAATAGAATCTGATTGCGGTGTGATCCCTCTTTTTTAAATAAAATTTTTAAAAAATAAAAAAAGTACTTGACGGTGCCAAAATTTTCAGGCATATTTCATCGGTCTTCTTGAGGAGACAAAGCAAATCGGGTTGCCTCAAGAAGATTTTTTATGCAAGGTTAGATCTTTGAAAATTGGTCAGTGAAAAAGAAAAGAGCGGGTCAATGACAATGCGCTTTCAAGCTTGGCAGTGCAGACCTAAAAAAGTTTTAGTAAAGGATTATAACTGGAGAGTTTGATCCTGGCTCAGAATGAACGCTGGCGGCGTGCTTAACACATGCAAGTCGAACGAGAAAAAGACTGCTTGCAGTCTTGAGTAGAGTGGCGCACGGGTGAGTAACACGTAGATAATCTGCCTTCAAGCCTGGGATAACTATTCGAAAGGGTAGCTAATACCGGATAAAGTCGGTTTACACAAGTAGATTGATGAAAGATTGC